>NZ_JAMYSA010000041.1:0-55750 GCF_040321735.1 Mesorhizobium sp. M0293 | reverse complement strand
TCCCGAGCCCGGCTTCATCATCGTCGGCTCGAAATCCTATGGCCGCGCCCCGACCTTCCTGATGGCGACCGGCTACGAACAGGTCCGCTCGGTGGTCGCCGACATTGCCGGAGATCATCTCGCGGCCCGCGAGGTGCGGCTGGTGTTGCCGGAGACCGGGGTGTGCAGCGCCGTCGGTGTCGTGACAGGATCGGAAAGCGCCGGCTGCTGCGGCGGGCCTGCGCCCGCCAATGTCGATGCCTGCTGTGTCAGGGATGCGGACGCCAAGGCAAAGGGCGCATCGGGCTGCGGTTGCGGAACCGATGCCGAGGCGAGAAGAGCCGTGTCGGCCGGCGTTGATGCCTGACCGGTCCGCCCTGCGCAAGGCGATCTGGGCGCTCGGGCTGACCCAGATCATCGGCTACGGCACGCTCTATTACAGCTTCTCGATCCTGGCACCGGCGATGGCCCGCGAATTCGGCCTTAGGGAAGGCTGGGTGTTCGGCGCGCTGTCCGCCTCGTTGTTCGCCGGCAGCCTGTTCGCGCCGACGGCCGGACGCTGGGCCGACCGCTTCGGCGCCGGGCGCATCATGACCATTGGCTCGGTTGCGGCGGCGCTGGCATTGGCGCTGTGCGCCCTCTCGCCCGACCGCGTGAGTTTCGTTCTGGCATTGCTGGCGATGGAACTGGCCTCCAGCTTCGTCCTCTACAGCGCCGCCTTCGTGGCGATCGTGCAGATCGGGGTTCCCCGGCCGCAACGCAGCATCACCCACCTGACGCTCATCGCCGGGTTCGCCTCGACCCTGTTCTGGCCGCTGACCTCGGCGCTGCATGCGCAGCTGACATGGCGCGAGGTCTATCTTTTGTTCGCGGCGCTCAATCTCGGGCTCTGCCTGCCGATCCACGCCTGGCTGATGCGCCTGTCGCGCCGTTACGCGACGGCCGCGAGCCAAGAGCGCGGGCCGGTCCCCGAAGCGGGAGCGCCGCTCGATGCGCGGCGCGGACGGGTCGCGTTCCTGTTGATGCTGGCGGGGTTCGCGACCGAAGGCTTCGTGCTGTCGGCGATCCTCATCCACATGGTGCCGCTGACGGCAGCGCTTGGGCTCGGCACTGCCGGCCTCTTCGTTTCGACCCTGTTCGGGCCGGCGCAGGTCGCCAGCCGGCTGATCAACATGCTGTTGGGCGGGCGGCTGCAGCAGACGCATCTTGCCGTCATTGCAGCGTCGCTGCTCACAGCCGGGCTGTGCGCGTTGTTGCTGACCACGCCATGGCTGCCCGGCGCCTTCGTGTTCGTGTTTCTGTTCGGCCTCGGTTCCGGCCTCACCAGCATCGTCGGCGGCACCTTGCCGCTCGAACTCTTCGGCCGCGAAGGCTATGGCGCGCGGCTCGGATGGGCGAGCGCTGCCCGTCAGTTCACCTCGGCCTTCGCGCCGTTCGCGCTCGCCTTCATGATGGCTCGGACATCCGTCGCCAATTCGCTGTGGGTGCTGGTGGTCGTCGCGGCGAGCGGCGTGATCGCTTTCCTCGCCATCGCGCTGCTCAGACGGCGCGATGGCCGGACTGCGTTTGTGGTGGGCGGCAGTCCGGGAGAGGCGACCAGATCATGACATGCGCGCTGGCAGGGCGACTTGGTATCTTACCCTTCTGCGAGCCAGAATCATGGACATATACCAATTTTTGGTATATGTTGGGCATCATACCCTAGGATGGACGTTCATGCCCCGAAATACCTCTGTTTCCCTTGGCGACCATTTCGCTGGCTTTATCGATACGCAGGTTCAGACAGGCCGTTACGGTTCGGCGAGTGACGTCGTGCGTGCGGGCCTGCGGTTGCTCGAAGAGCATGAGGCCAAGGTCCGTGCCTTGCAAAACGCGCTCATCGCCGGCGAGGAATCTGGCGCACCTGTTGCCTTCGATAGCACTGCATTCCTGAGCAAGATGCGCGCCAAGCATGCCAAATGAGAGCCGCCAATATCGACTCTCACCTCTCGCCGAAGCTGATTTGGAAGATATCTGGCTCTACACGTTCGAGCACTGGTCGCTTGAACAAGCGGATCGGTATCACCACGATTTGATCGGTGCTATCGAGGCCTTGACCAGTGGCGTTAAAACCGGCCGCCGCACCGATGTGCGCGAGGGCTATTTCAAATATCCCGTCGGGCAACACTTCGTTTTCTTCCGTCAATACGAAATGACCCTGGATGTCATCCGCATCCTGCATCAACGAATGGACATTGAACGACATCTATGACGGGCGAGATGTTCGCGGCCAAGGAACGCGTAAATTGACCGGAGTGTCAGTGCGCCCTTAGTGCCTGAGAATTTTGCCGAGAAAAGCCCGGCTGCGGTCGGTCTTGGGGTGGGAGAAGAACTCCTCGGGCGTGCCGCTTTCGACGATGGCGCCGGCGTCCATGAACACCACGCGCTGGGCGACCTTGCGGGCAAAGCCCATCTCGTGGGTCACCACCATCATGGTCATACCTTCCTCGGCGACCGCCACCATGACGTCGAGCACTTCCGAAATCATCTCGGGGTCGAGCGCCGAGGTCGGCTCGTCGAACAGCATGATCTTGGGCCGCATGCCGAGGCAGCGCGCGATCGCCACGCGCTGCTGCTGGCCGCCGGAGAGCTGCGCGGGATAGGCATTGACCTTGTCGGCGAGGCCAACCTTGGCCAGCAATTCGCGCCCGGCCTTTTCGGCTTCCGCGCGTGGGATCTTGCGCACATGGATGGGGGCCAGCGTCACGTTCTCGAGCGCGGTCTTGTGCGGGTAGAGGTTGAACGACTGGAAGACGAAGCCGATCTCGGTGCGCAACTGCGTCATGTTGGTGGCGGGGTCGCCGAGGCGCTGGCCGTCGACGGTGAGATCGCCGTCCTTGATCGCCTCCAGGCCGTTGACGCAGCGGATCAGCGTGCTCTTGCCCGAGCCGCTCGGGCCGCAGACGACGACCACCTCGCGCGGCTCGACGCTGAGCGTAATGTCCTTCAGCACGTTGAGCGTGCCAAACCATTTGTTGACGCCGCGAAAATCGATCATGCCCGTTTTGGTCATATCTTTTGGGCCCTTTGGGTTCGATGTCACAGCTGCACCTCGCCATGCGCCGCGCCCATGCGGCGTTCGAGCCGGCGGGCGAGCATGATCAGGGGATAGCAGACGATGAAATAGCCAACGCCGACGAGGAAGAAGACCAAGAGGCCGTTCGGCACACGCTGCACCACCAGCCAGCCGACGCGGGTGAGGTCGGTGAGACCGATGGCGGAGACGACAGAAGAATCCTTGATCAGCAGCACGTATTGCCCGACCAGCGGCGGCAGCACGATGCGCATCGCCTGCGGCAGCACCACCTGGCGCATGCGCTGCCAGCGCGACAGGCCTGATGCGAGCGCCGCCTCGACCTGGCCAGTCGGGACCGAGCGAATGCCGGCGACGACGATCTCGCAGATGAAGCAGGCGGCAAGATTGGTCAGCGCGATGATGCCGGCGGTGAAGGCGTCGAGCTCGATGCCCAACTCCGGCAGGATGAAGAAGATCAGGAAGATCTGCACCAGGAACGGCGTGCCACGGATGAGATCGACCCAGGCCCCAATCAAGCCCGAGATCAGCCGGTTGCCGCCGGTTCGCAGGATGCCGAGGCCGAAGCCGAGCAGGGTGCCCAGCACCAGGCTGATCAGCGACAGCACCACGGTCATGCCGAGGCCGCGCAGGGCCAGCGGATAGGAGCCGGCAAGGCTTAGCAACTGCTGCCAGATCATGTTCGCGCCCCCGCCGTGCCGAGCCAGCGGCTGGAGAGGCCAGCCAGCCCCTTCAGGCCGTAATAGAGCAGCAGGTAGAAGGCGGCGATGGTGAGGAAACCTTCCGCCGGCATGAAGCGGTCGGAGGCGAGCAGCTGACCGGCGCGCGTCAGTTCGGAAACAGAGATCAGCGACAGCAGTGCGGAATCCTTGACCAGCACGATCGCCTGGCCGAGCAGCGGCGGGATCGTCACCTTGAAGGCTTGCGGCAGGACGACAAGGCGCATGCGCTGGACATAGGTCATGCCAGAAGCGACGCTGGCTTCGACTTGGCCGCGCGGGATCGACAGGATGCCGGCGCGAATGATTTCAGCGATATAGGCGCCGCTGTTGAGCGATAGCGCGAGGATGCCGACGACCAGCTCCGGCAGGACGAAGCCGAGCCGGGGCAAGCCGAAATAGAGGAAATAGAGCTGCGCCAGCAGGGGCGTGGCGCGCACGGCGTCGATATAGGCCTTGGCCGGCGCGCGAAACAGCCAGCCGCGTTGCAGGTTCATGGCGCACAGCACGATGCCGACGACGAGCGCGCCGACGAAGGACAGCGCCGACAGCCAGACGGTCGTGATCAGGCCCTGCCCGAACAGAGGCAGATATTCGACGATTGTGCGGAAACTGAAATTTTCGAGCATGGGCGCGCGGCGGTGAAGAGGGAAGGGTGATTAGCGAATAGCGAGTAGCGAGTAGCGAGTAGCGAGTAGGGAAGTAGGGAAGTAGGGAAGTAGGGAGCAGCAAAGCGTGGCCGGAACAGCCGTTCACCACTCCCTACTCGCTACTCCTATTCGCTACCCCCTAATTCCTCAGTGGTCTTTCTTCCAGGCGTCGGAATTGACCCAGTAGTCGAGGTTCTTCTGCAGGCGGCCGTCGATGCTGACCTGGTTGAGGAACAGGTTCATCCAGACCAGCAGGTCCGGCTCGTCATATCGGGTGGCGAAGGCAAGCGGTTCCTTCGACAAAAGGTCCGGCATGATGGTGAAGGAGCCGGCCGGATAGGCCGTCGACTGACCCTTGACCGCCGATACGTCGTTGACGCCGCAATCGGCCTGGCCGTTGTTGACGGCGTCGAGCAGCAGCGGACCGCCGCCCTTGTAGCTCTTGATGTCGGCATCGGGGAAGGCGGTCTTGGCTTCCTTCTCGCCGGTGGCACCGAGCAGCACGGCGATCTTGGTACCCTTGGCCTTGCAGTCCTCGGTGGTCTTGAACTTGCTGTCGGCCTTGGTGAAGACTGTGCTGCCCGTATACATGTAAGGCGTGGTGAAGGCGACCTTCATGCCGCGCGCCAGTGTCGGCGTCATGTCGGCGACCAGCAGGTCGGCCTTGCCCGAAAGCAGCGCCGGTATCAAGCCGTCCCAGTCGAAGTCGAGGAAGGTGATCTTGACGCCCATTTCCTTGGCCATCAGTTCGGCAAGTTCAACCGAACTGCCGGTGCGTTCGCCATTGGCGCCGACCAGCGAGAAGGGGGGTCCCTGGGTCTGCACGGCGACGCGCAGTTCCCCGCGCTTGGTGATGTCGTCCAGCGTTCCGGCTGTGGCAGCAGTGGTAAGGCCGGCGAGTGCAAGTCCGGCGATGAAAAGTCTGGCAATATTCATTTTGGTAGTCCTCCTTGTTTTATTGTTCCATGTCTTCGTTGTTTTTCACCCTTTGGGGGTGCTTTTTGAGCGGCAGCGCCGTTGCCGGCGGCAGCCACCGTTCGAAAATCCTCAGTCCCAGGCCACCGTCTCGGTGACTTTGATGCCGCGTCTGGCAAGCTCGTCGAAGAAGGGTTCGTCAGGCACGTCGAGCAGCGGGTTGAGCAGGCCGGGTTTTCTGATGTCACCGCGCGCGAGCATCTGCGCCACGATGCTGGCGGGGTAGCCGACGCCGAGGCTCATGCCGAACAGGCCGGAGACCAAGTCCCGCTCGATGATCAGGTCCGATGTCACCGTCTTGGCGCGGCCGCCTTCGAGGCCGGAAAAGACATTGCGCATCACGCAAAGATCCTTTTCGCCGGGGCCATATTGCAATTGGGGTCCGAGCAGCCGGCCGAGGAATTCGCGCGGACTGTTGCCGGTGCCAGGCACCTTGTCTTCGGAGAGGAAGCCGAGCTCCTTCAGCGGCGCCCAGAAGGCCGACCATCCCGGCCAGCGCAGCGTATAGCGGCCGGAACGGCGCAGACCCCTGGCGGCGTCCAGCATCTCGACATAATGCAGCGCATCGCCATTTGGGAACGCTTCCAGCCTGCCCAGGCCTGCGACCTCGATCTCATGGATGAAAGGGTTGTCGTGCTGCTGGCCGGCCGGCACCGCGACGCGCTTTCCGCCCTCGATCATCACGCTGTCGCGGTTCTGGCTGACCAGGACCATGTCGAAATTCCAACTGACCTTGTAGCAAAGCGGCTTGGCCATCGCCTGCGGCTCGGGGATGCCGCCGCAGTAGGAATCGATTGCCGTGATGGAGTCGAACTGCTTTGCCGCACGGGCGTAGAGCACGAGGTCGATGCCGGGGTCGAGCCCGCATTCGGTCATGATCGGAACGCCGGCCTGTTCGGCCGCCGGCGCCAGATCGGCGATCGACTTGGCGTAGTTGGTGGTGACCAGCGGCGTGCCGGTGGCGATGGCGGCCTGCACCGCCTCGCGCATCAGCGGCTGCGGCAACAGATCTATGACGGCGTCGACATCATCAAGCACGTTGGCCAGCGCCGGACCGATGGCGTCATCGGGCACGACGAAGCGCACGCGGGCAAGGTCGGTCAGGCCGGCAAGTCGGGCAGGGCCGTCCGGTGCGGTGTCGACGCAGACAATTTCCTCGACGCCGTCGCTGGCGACGAGGTCGGCGATGGCCGCTCGGCCTTGCGGGCCGAGGCCGCCGAGAACCGCGATCTTCATGCCGGCTCCTTGCGGTCGTCCGACCAGCAGCCTTCCGGCAGGCTGACCCATTTGTTGCACGACGCCATGACGACGAAGGTCTCACTGCGCACGACTTCGCCCGGCTCGCCGGCGCCCGGGATCAGCTCGCTGGTGACGCGGTAGAGATCGGCGACGTCACCGGCCACCGTCACGTCGACGATGATGTCGAAGCGCCCGGTGACCACCGAAGCCGAGTTGACGAAGGGCAGTTCGGAAATGCGCTGCGCCAGTTCGCGAGCCCGGCCGCGCCCCTGGGCGTTGATGCCGACAATCGCCGAGATCAGCTCGGGCCGCTCGGTCAGGTTCAGCAGCCCAACGATCTTGAGCAGGTTGCGGTCGAGCAGATTGCGCAGCCGCGTGCGCACCGTCGGCACCGAAATCGCCAACATCTCAGCGAGGCGATTGATGCCCGGCTGCGCGTCCTGCGACAGCTGTTTGACCAGCCGCCGATCGGTCAGATCGAGATGTTCCCGCAAAGTCCCCGTCTTTCATAAAAGGAAAAAACTTCGGCATTTTTTTTGCCAATGTGCAAACAAGCTACGTCACGAATTTTTGAAATGCAAGGCAATGATTCCTCGTTCTGACGCCCATCGCCGACAGATCGGGAGTGGGCAGGGGAATCGGTGTGGTTGGTCCGGGCGGTTCAATGGCTCGTTCTCACGATTTCTTCGGCGAGTACTTGCGCAATTCATGATTTACCCACAATATAGTGTGGGGATATTGGGGGATCGGCGTGTGAATCAAAGTGATTCCAATGCGGCGTCTTTACGCTGTTGCAATATGTTGTCTCGCGCAAAGTATTGGCGACGCACGGTGGGGTGCGCTCTGCCGATGCTGGCGTTGACGGCCTGTGCGAGCACCAATTTCGGCACGATCAATCCGATTCGGCGTGACCGCATCATGGCGGTGGTGGCAGAAACCAAGCATCAGCTCAGTGTCTATACTGCCTACCAGCGGTATGAGCTGCCCAGGATGATTGCCGAGCGGAGACGGATGAATTGCGGCTACGGGCTCATCAGTTATGACGTCAAGACGGTCAAGCTTGAACTTGTCACCTCCAGCCAGGGCACCGCGGGCGGCGAAGCCGGCATTTCGGCCAACGGGATTGGGGTTTCGGTCAGCGGATCGCATCAGGTTCTGGATGCCCAGACGCTGACACTCGAGGGCGATATCAAGTCCAGCCGCAACCGCATTCCCTACGATCCGACTGAATTGAAGAGCTCGCCGATTGCGCAGGTCCTCAAGGACCTGACCGAGGGTATGATCAGCCAAGCCGGTGATCCCAGCGATGTCTGCATCAAGACGAAGAAGGGCGACGGCTCGACCTTCAAGATCGGCATCACCGTGACCGACACAGTCGGAGGCGGGGTGAAGATCGGGATTTCGCCTGCCGCGCTGTCAGCCACGGGTGAGCTCAAAAGCGTGACCGGCAACACGATTACGGTCACCTTGGCACCTCATAATTTCCGGATGGATTTTCCTCATCACCAGCTGCCGCACGGCGTCACAGACGACGATCTAAACAAGCATGTTGTCGCGCCCGCCCTGCTGTGAAGAAAGTGGGGACGCAGTGAGGGAGTCCCTCATGAGCGGATACGTCCGAGTTGCGTGGCTCCCGAAGTGGGGCAACGGGCAGCTTGGTGCGCGGTTGCTGCCGCTCACCGTTAATCTGCTGGCTTCAGGCCAGCGCGGCGGCCAGCAGCTTTGCCTGCGGCGTCAGCTCGTCGAAGCGGCGGGCGCAGAGGTTGAGCTGGCGCGTCGCCCAGTCGTCGGTCAGCCGCAATGTGCGCAGCGTCCGCGCCGAACGGCGGGCGGCACTTTCCGGCACGATGGCGATGCCCGCACCTTGCGCGACCAGCCCGCAGACATTGTCGAGGCCAGGCACGCGGATGCGGACATGCAGGTGACCGCCAAGGCGGGCGGCCTGGCGGGTGATGTGCTCCTGCAGCGCATGACCGGTGCTGAGGCCGACAAAGGATTCGCCGAGAATCTCGGTGAGGCTGATGGTGCGGCCTTCGAGACCGGGTCGGTTCCGCGCGGCGATCACCACCAGCCGGTCGGTGAAGAAGGGTTTCTGCTCGAGATGCGACAGGCCGGCCCAGGTCGCGGCGATGCCGAGATCGGCAGCACCGCTGGCCACGGCTTGCGCGATCTCATGGCTCGGCCGCTCTTCTAGATCGATGTCGATCCGGGGTTGCGCGACAAGGAAGGTGGGCAGGATGCTACGCAGCAGCTCGCCAGTGGCGGCGGTGTTGGCCATCAGCCGCACGCGGGCGCGAAGGCCATCGGCATAGGCGGCGAGGTCGCCGGCCATCGCCTCGATCTGGTTCTGCACCGCCCTTGCATGGTGCAGCAGCGCCTGTCCGGCGGCGGTCGGCACCACGCCACGGCGGCGGCGCTCCAGGAGCGGCGCGCCGAGCCGCTCCTCCATGCCCTTGATGCGGGCGCTGGCCGACGCCAGGGCCAGCCCGGCAAGTTCGGCGCCATGGGTGATGCTGCCGCGCTCGGCCACCAGCAGGAACAGTCGGAGATCGACCAGATCGAAGCGCATTTTTCTGCTCCTGCAAACGGTCCGGCGCCCCGGGAGGCGGTCGTTTCCTGCTGCCAGCCTTCGTCGTGGCCGAAGGCTGGCAGCGCAATTTCCACATTGTGATCGGCCGAGATCTTCGTCAAACAGTTTCGAAGGAGATATGCGATGAGCGAACGAGTATCAGGCCGCCAAGGGCTCGGCATTCTTGAAGGCGCGGCGATTGTGCTGGCCATCGCCGTGGCTTGCCTTGCCATGGCGCGGGCGGAGCCCGGTTTGCGGGGATGCTCGGCCGTCCCCGTCAGCCGCGATGCCACGCAGGCAAAGGCCACACGCGATGCCGCTGATGCAACCGACATGCTGCTGCATGACTGATCCCGCCGCGACTGTGCCACCATGCTGAGCGCCGGCGTCCTCGCCTGGACCGGCGCCGTCTTCCTGGCGGCCGGCTTCGTCAAGGGCGTCGTTGGCATGGGGCTGCCGACCGTGGCGATGGGATTGCTGGCGGTGACGATGCCTCCGGCGCAGGCCGCCGCTTTGCTGTTGATCCCGTCGCTGGTCACCAATCTCTGGCAATTGGTGACCGGCCCGTCCTTCGGCGGCCTGTGCAAGCGGCTGTGGACGATGATGGCAGGAGTCGCCCTCGGCACCGTCACCGGCGCCGGCCTGCTGACCGGCGCGCATACGGGCGCAGCCTCGGCGGGGCTGGGCGCGGCGCTGGTGCTTTATGCCGTCGTCGGCCTTGCCAGGGCCGGCTTCACCACGCCGGCACGCCACGAGGCCTTGATGTCACCGCTGGTCGGCGTTGCGACCGGGCTGGTCACCGGCGCCACCGGCGTCTTCGTCATCCCGGCGGTGCCCTATCTGCAATCGCTGCGGCTGGCGAGGGAAGACCTGATCCAGGCGCTCGGCCTGTCCTTCACCGTGTCGACGGCAGCGTTGGCCATCGGGTTGTTCATGACCGGCGCCCTGGCATCGCCGACGGCGCAACTGGCGGGGTCGCTCGTGGCCTTGGTGCCGGCGCTGGCCGGCATGTTCGCCGGCCAGGCGCTGCGGCAGAAGATGAGCGTCGAGACCTTCCGCACGGTGTTCTTCGCCGGGCTGCTGGCGCTGGGGGTGTATCTTGTGGGCGAGGTGATGCTGTAGACCTATTCCTTGGGTTAACTACAGCCCTACCGGTCATACAAGAGCAGACTGATGAAATGAGCCTTCATGTGTTGAAATTGGTGGCGTGCGCGGATGGGCACGACCAATATATTGATGGCGAGCGCTACGCGCTCTTGGTTTTCGCCAACGCCAATAGTCTGGAGTCGGCCCTATCCGCAACGCCGGCGCATCTTATGACCTGCGGTTGGCAGTATGCCGAGGTTCGGCATGCTAAGGAATTGGCAGTTCAAGTTTCTTCAATAAGCGATGACGTTCTGCGAAATGCCGCGGAGGCAGCTCTTCAGGATGGATACGCGATCATCGTCTATGCGCCGCCTATCACGGACCCTGGCTCATAGATTCAAACCAACCCATCACCCATGGAGGTAACTGCGGCCAAGGTGCAATTTCGGTACGACCGGGCCTCGGCGAGCGGAACCGGAGCCGACAGCCTCACGCAGCGTCCCACGGAGTCTTTGCCGTCATGGTGCGGCGCAATCGATCGTTCGGTTGCGGCGGCGCGTCGAGACGGGTCAGAAACTCAGCGTAGACAACCGGCTCGACGGTAAACACGAGCCGGTTGAGCAACGCGTCCTCTGCGGCGCGTTGCGGCGCTTCAAGCGTGAAGTCGGTGCGATTCTTGCCGAGCAGTTCCGCTGCCCGGTCGATCAGATTGCGAACTTCCGGCTTGACGCGGATATTGAGCGGAACGCTCTTCGACAACGGATGATGTGGCGGTGGCATGAATAGCTCCCTTCTTCATCCAGATCATAGCGACTGTAATGACAGTGTCATTACAGTCGCTAGGCTGAGATTTGCGGACAGGTTCAGCGAACGACCAGCACCGGAATTTCGGTGTAGGACAGCACTTCCGCCGTCTGGCTTCCCAGAAGCAGCTTGCCCAGTCCGCGACGCCCGTGCGAGGCCATCACGATCAAGTCGCAGCCTCTCACCTGCGACAGCTCCAGGATCGCCTCGGCGGGCCTTTTGTCCTCGACATGCACGACCTCCGTGGAGACGCCGGCCGCATCCGCCGATGCCTTGCACTTGTCGAGAACCTGCTTGCCATATTTACGCGCTTCTTCCTGGTAGGCGGCCAGTTCATCGCCGGTGGCATAGCCAGCCATGGCGCCGCCCCAGGCGAAGATCGGGAATTGTTCGGAGACGGTGATGAAAATAACGGAGGCGCCGAGGCCCTTGGCCAACGTCAGTCCGTGGGCAACGCCCTTGTCGGCCAGTTCCGATCCGTCGGTGGCAATGAGCAGATGTTTGTACATGATGATCTCGACCTGTTGTGCAAGGGCCGACGCCCTCGTGGTAGCGGGAGCCTTGGGAGGCTACCTTGATATAGTTGCGCCATCGGGCTGATCACAGGGCCAGCTCGATGCGGATCAGGGCCAGGCGGCAACACGTTTTGCGTCAGCAGGATTCCCCTTTGCGGGATCGTCCCCTAAGGTGCGGGCGACATCGAAAGGCATCCCATGAGCAACGCGTTTCCGCAGATCCACCTTGTCCGGCATGGCGAGACGGCATGGAGCCTTTCGGGGCAGCATACCGGCCGCACCGACATGCCGTTGACGCCGGCCGTCGAGGCGGCAGCGCGGGGTGTCGCGGATCGCCTGAAAGGCCTGTCGTTCTCGGCCGTGTGGTCGAGTCCGTCGCAGCGCGCCTACAACACCAGCGTGCTGGCCGGCTTCGGTGCGCAAAGCGTCAAGAAGGACGATCTGCAGGAATGGGACTACGGCGCCTATCAGGGGCTGACCACGAAACAGATCCTGGCCGAGCGGCCGGGCTGGACCGTGTTTCGCGATGGTTGCCCGAAGGGCGAGAGTGCGGCCGATGTCGGCGCGCGGGCGGACAGGATCATCGCCGAATTGCGCAAGGCCAACGCCGACATATTGGTGTTTTCCAGCGCGCACTTCCTGCGCGTGCTGGCGGCGCGCTGGACCGGCTTGCCGCCCGAAGGCGGAGCGCTGTTCTTGCTTGATACGGCCAGCATCAGCGTGCTCGGCTACGAGCACGATCTGAGCGAGCCGGTCATTCGGAAATGGAACCAGAGGTAGGGCGCAAGCACCCTACCTGTCGAACTTCCTGATCGCCTCGGCGGTCACCGGCGTGAAGAAGTTCACCAGATTGCCGTCCGGGTCGCGGAACAGCAGCGAGCGGTTGCCCCACGGCATGGTGGTCGGCTTCTGCACCGTGACATCCCTGAGGAGCTCCGAGAGCCTGGCGAATTCCGCATCGACGTCGCCGACGCGGAATTCGATGATTGCCGTGTGGTTGTCGGCCGGGCGGGCGATGTCGCCGCCGAACAGCATCAAGGTGCGTGTGCTGCCGATCGCCAGCGTGCAGGAAGGTGTGGCGAGTTCGGCGAAGTCTTCCGTGTACATCGTCACGGGCATGCCGGTGATCTCGCTGTAGAAGCGCACGAGGCGCTGAACGTCTGACGTGATGATGCGGACAGAGACGAAATTCATCGCATGGCTCCCTGGACTGCTGGAGCCGCTGCCGGGCTCCACATCAGATCCATAGGCCAGGCCTCCTGACAGCTCTCTGTCAGGAGATGGGTGCGATGATCATTTGTTCAGCTCAGGCAAGACGGCCGGCAGGCCGAAGGCGGCGAACAGCTCGGCCCCGAGCGGGCCGACATAGACCGTCAGCGAGGCGATCTGGCCGTCGGTCGGCTCGATGACATGCAGTGACTGCGCGCGCCATTCGGGTTCCTGATGGTGCCGCGCATAGATCGCGACGGCGGGCTGGCCGTTGGCCCTCGTCGCGACCGCATGGTAGCCGGCGAAATTGCCCCAGACGGTTTTGAAGAAAGCCCGGATCGCCTCGCGTCCCTGATACCAATCCAGCCATGGCGGCATGTGGTAGGTGGCGTCCTCGCGCAGCAGCTCGACGAAGCGGTCGAGATTGGCGGCCTGCCAGGCCCGCATGTAGCGTTCGAGCAGCAGGCTGTCTTCGCGGTTGGGCCGCTCGCGCTGCAAGGGGCGCCCTTGGGGATAGTGCGCACCAAGCGTTGCGCGGGCGCGTTGCAGGGCGCTGTTGATCGAAGCGGTCGTGCCGCCCAGCAAGTGCGCCGTCTCGAGTGCCGACCAGCCCAGCACGTCGCACAGCAAGAGGGCGGCGCGCTGCCTTGGCGGCAGAAGCTGGATCGCGGCGACGAAGGCAAGCTGCACCGCTTCGCGGGTCTCGTAGCGCGCTTCCGGACCGGGCTCGCCGTCGACGAGATTCGGCAGTTCGGCGTCCGGGTAGGGCTCCAGCCAGGCGAGTTCGGCTGCCGGCCCGCCGGCGGCGCGCCCCTCGGTCGGCGGCCGTCCGGGCGGTTCGAGAATGCGATGCACCGATGACCTCGCCTTGATGGCGTTGAGGCAGCTGTTGGTGGCGATCGTATAGAGCCAGCCGCGCGGCGAGCCGCGCCCGTCGAATTGCGAGCGGCCGCGCCAGGCTTTCAGGAACGTCTCCTGGACGAGGTCATCGGCCTCGTGCAGCGAGCCCATCATCCGGTAGCAGTGCAGCTTGAGCTCGCGGCGGTGGGCCATTGTCAGGCGCTCGAAGGCCAGCCGATCGAGGATCGGCTGGTCCAGCGGCTCAAGCGGGCCGGGAGCATCTGTCATGGCGAGCCTGCGGTGCTGATTTCGGTCGGCATCCTGCGCGCCTCATGCCGCCGCCGCAAGGCCGCTGCCGCTGACCGTGAAAGAGACGCCCTGCAGCCTGCCGCCGGCGAGTGCGACCACGGCGCGCCCGACATCGGCCGGTGTCTGCACATCGGTCATGCTGGCAAGGAAATCCGCCGGGCTGATGCCGAGATAGGCCGAAACGCCTGATATGCCGCCCTGGCCAACGCCGGTGCCGGCCATGATGCGCATCGGCACCAGCGCCATGAAGCGCAGGCCGAGGTCCAGCCGGTCCGCTTCCTTCTGGCTATGGCCGGCAAGAAACATCTGCATGCGCTTGGCGCCGGAATAGCCGCCGGAATTCGGCGGCCCGCCGCTGAGTGCCGCGCCACTGGAGATCAGCACCACCCGGCTGCCCGGCTTCAGCCGGCCCTGGAGTGCCGCCTTGCAGAACAGGAAGGATGCCTTGACGTCCATGTCCCAGTTCGCGGAGAAGTCCTGCCAGCTCTGGTCCTGAACGGGTGCCGACGGGGCAAGCGCCCCGGCGCAGATCACCAGCACGTCCGGCTGGAGCGCAGCGAACACCGCATCCGGCGTCGCCTCCTGGGTGGCGTCGGCGGAAAGCGTCTTCACCTTGGGATGCTCCCAGGAGAGCTGTTTCAGATCGGCCGCGCCGCGGGCGACGGCGAGAACCGCCGCGCCCTCGCTCAATCCGGTTTCGACGATGGCGCGGCCGACGCCCCGGCTGCCTCCGACCACGACGACATTCTGACCTTGTAACGATCCCATGGATCACCTCGCTTTTCCGGCCCGGAGGATTCCGGTGCCTGTAGATGAGGACAGTGGGGGTGGATGGAAATCATCGGTGGGGTGCGGATTTTTCTGAGGCGTTTGTCGTGTCGTCGCCTGGCAGTTGAAGAAGCCGGGATCGCGCTCCTTCGCGCCCCCCTCTGCCCTGCCGGACATCTCCCCCACGAGGGGGGAGATCGGCAGCTTGGCCGCCGGCTCTCCTCCTGCAACGTCGAAGATTGGCGAAGGCCGTGACGACGGCCAATCTCCCCCCATGTGGGGGAGATGTCCGGCAGGACAGAGGGGGGCGCCACAGAGTGCCACCTTTGAGCTGTCACTCACCCCGCCAACAGCGCCAGTTCCTCCGGTGTCAAATGCCGCGCGGTGCCCTTGGCGAGGTCGCCAAGCTGCAGCCGGCCGATGGCGATGCGGATGAGGCGCTTGATCTCGATGCCGTGCGCGGCGAGCAGGCGGCGGATGTGGCGGTTGCGGCCTTCGTCGAGCACGATCTCCAGCCAGGCGGTGCGGCCGCCGCTGCGCAGGAGTTCGATCGAGCTGGCGGTCAGGGTCTCGCCGTCGACGGTCACACCGGTGCGGAGCTTGTCCAGCATCGCCTCATCCGGCGCCATACCGATCTGTACATGATAGGTCTTGGGCAGATGCGAGGCGGGGTCCATCAGCCGGTTCGCAAATTGTGTGTCGTTGGTCATCAGGAGCAGACCCTCGCTCGCTTTGTCGAGCCGGCCGACCGGCGAGACGAAGGGCAAATCGAGCCCTTCCAGGCAGGCATAGACGGTGTCGCGCTGTTGCGGGTCGTCGCGGGTGGTGACCAGCCCGCGCGGCTTGTTGAGGATGAGATAGACCTTGCGCTCGGCCACCACCGGGCTGTCGTCGACGACGATGCGGTCGCGGTTGAGGTCGACGCGCAGCGCTGCATTGCGCACCACCTTGCCGCCGACGCGCACGCGGCCTTCGGCAATCAGCACCTCGGCCTGTGTGCGCGAGCACAGGCCAAGCTTCGACAGCGCCCGGTTCAGGCTGACGCCGGGCGCCGCCTGCCTGCCGCTTTGTCGTGTCTGCCGTGGTGCCATGCTGCCGTCTGTGTTGGTGAAGCCGACAGATGCCACGGGCCGCGATGGCTTCGCAAGCCGTGCTGCTGCCTTCGTGCGCAGGGCATGAAGCAATGACGGCATCCGCACCGCCTGGAACGGCGATATTGTCGCCGTCGCATCCGCGATAAACTTGCACCGCATGAATGAGTCTCCCGCGCCGATCATCAAGACTGTCGTCATCGCCGCCACGCCGGCCAGCGTCTGGCAGGTGCTGACGACGCCTGAAACGATCCCGCAATGGATGTCGGATGAAGAGCTGACTGTTAGCCTGCAGGGGCATGTCGGTGGGGCGATCGTGATACGCGGGTTGCTGCACGGAATGCCGTTCGAAAATCATGGCACCATCCGCGCCCTCGAGCCGGAGCGGGCATTCGCCTACGGTTACTGGAGCACGCTGTCGGCCTCGCGGCTGGCGGACGTGCCCGAAAACCACACGGTGGTCAGCTTCGATCTGTCGCCGGCGGACGCGGGAACGCTGCTGACGCTGACGCTCAGCGACTTCGCCGAACCGGCCATCCGTCCGCATGCCAATCTCTACTGGGGGCCGACCTTGCAGACCCTGAAGGCGGTCTGCGAACGCCCCTAAGTGAGGGACTGGTCAGGTTGGGCCGGAGCACTGCGCCTGGAATGGTCGCAGTTGCTGCAAATATCAACCCTCGTCCAACCCTTGCTCTGAGGGGCGCCTCGCCAAAGCGCGAATGCGGTCGGCGACGGCGCTGTCGACCGGATTGTAGACGGTCAAGCTCAAATCCGGCCGGCCATCGACCGCGAACCCCGAATATTCCAGCTCGATATCGCCGAGTTCCGGGTGCTTCAGGCGCTTTGTCCCGTCGCCGTGGCTCAGCACGTCGTTCTCCCGCCATAGGGCGGCGAACTCCGGGCTGGTGCTGCAAAGTTCGTCCACCAGCTGGGCGACCTCGGAGACCGCGCCGGCGCGTGCCGCATCGGCCCGGAACGCTCCCACCACGAAACGGGCGAGGTTTTCCCAGTCGTGCTGCTTGGCACGGATGACAGGGCTGTGGAACATGAAGCGCAGGATGTTGCGCTGGCCGGCGGGCAAGGCACTGTAATCGGTGAGCACGATTTGCGCAGCGCGGTTCCAGGCGACGACGTCCCAGGTGGCGGTCCTGACCAGAGCGGGACTGGCGTCAAGCGTGTCGAGCAGGCGCTGCAGCCGGGGGCTGACGCCCTCAACGCCCCTGTAACGGACCTCGGGCGGTCGGCCCAGGCCGAGCATGAAAAGGTGTTCACGTTCTGCCTCGGTCAGCATCAGCCCCTTGGCGATGCGGTTGAGGACATCGGCCGAGGGCGCGCCGCCACGGCCCTGTTCCAGCCATGTGTACCAGGTCGGACTTATGTTGGCGCGCTGAGCGACCTCTTCGCGGCGCAATCCCGGCGTCCTCCTGCGCCCGGAGAAGCCGAACGACGCGGGATCGAGCCGGGTGCGCCGGTCCTTCAGGAACGCTGCCAGCGAGCCGGCGGATTTGATGGGCATCCTGTTAGCCATTATACCATGATAAGATCACTACTTTAATGGAATAGTAGACCGGCGATACTGCGCAGGCAACTGTGCAGGAGATTTTGCATGCGTATCTTTCTCACCGGCGCGACCGGTTTCATCGGCTCGGCGATCGTTCCCGAACTCATCAAGGCGGGCCACCAGGTGGTCGGCGTCACCCGCTCCGACGCCGGCGCCGAGGCGCTTGCCGCCGCCGGCGCCGAGGTGCACCGGGGAACGCTCGAGGAGCCCGACGGCCTGCGTGACGGCGCGGCGAAGGCGGAAGCCGTAATCCATACGGCGTTCGACCATGATTTCTCGCGGTTTGCCGACAACTGCGAAAAGGACAGGCGCGTCATCTCGGCACTCGGCTCGGCGCTTGCCGGTTCCGAGCGGCCGCTGGTGATCACCTCCGGCGTCGGCGTGGGCAGCCCCGGACATGGCCAGTTGGCCAGCGAGGACGTCTTCAACGCCAGTCATCCCAATCCGCGCATCGCGTCGGAACTGGCCGGCAATGCCTTGCTGGAGGCAGGCGTCAATGTGTCGGTGGTGCGGCTGCCGCAGGTCCACAATCCGGTCAAGCAGGGGCTTATCACGCTGCTCATCGAAATCGCGCGGGAAAAAGGCGTGTCGGCCTATGTCGGCGAAGGCCGCAATCGCTACTCTGCCGGCCATCTCCTCGACGCGGCGCGGCTTTATCGGCTCGCCGTGGAAAAGCAGCAGCCGGGCGCACGCTATCACGCGGTCGGCGAGGAAGGTGTCGAAGTGCGTGCAATCGCCGAGGCGCTTGGCCGGGGTTTGAGATTGCCGGTCGTTTCGATACCGCCGGAAAAGGCGGAGGAGCATTTCGGCTGGATGGGAATGTTCGCGCCCATGGATCTGCCGGCCTCCAGCGCGCTGACCCAGGCTCGGCTGGGCTGGCATCCGACCGGCCCGACGCTGATCGCCGATCTCGACGCCATGCAATACGCCGCCTGACGGGCTAAGCCTCGGCGCCAAGGCTGGCGAGATGCGGCCGGTAACAGTCAGGTTACCGGCCGTTTTGCGAGCGATCAGCCAGGAGTAACTGCGTAGCGCAGATGAACGAGCCCATGCGCCAGCGCCTCGCAGCTCGTCAGGGACAACTGCGTCTTGCCCGCCAGGCCGCTCTCGCCGAACTCGACGAAACCCTGGTTTGCCGCGCGCCCGTCGAGCGCGGGTGCTACGAGAAGGCTCAGCTCATCGACGAGCCCTGCCGCGAGGAAGGAGCCGTTGATGCCGGCGCCGCCCTCGAGCAGCAGCCTGCGTATGCCGAATTCGCGGCCGAGAACCTCGATTATTGCTGCGAGATCCATGTCCGCCGTTTCCGCGACGATATAGGACACGCCGTCGGCGGCAAGTTCGGCCAGATGGCTGTCGGCAACGTCACGCCCAAGCAGTACCACGACATGATCGCCGCCGATGTCGGGTTTGGAAAAGTGAAGCCTGCCCGAGGGATCGAGCGCCACGGCATAAATGCCCGCACCGGGCTGCGCGAAATGATAGGGCCGGTCGACCTTGCCGGCATTGGCCGGCGGATGCGCGCCGGCTTTGCTCATCTCGGCCATGGTGACGCGGCCGACGATCCAGGCGTCGCCCGCGAGGTCGTTGTGGATATGCTCATAAAGGCTTGACCACTCGGCCCGGGTGCCGTCGGGGCTTGTGGTGTAGCGGCTCGGGTGGAGGCTGCCGTCGAGGGATGCCAGCATGTGGCAGATGATTTGCGGCTTCATGCGGGTTTCTCCAATTTATAGGCTTGGAAGGTTGTGCATGTCGTTCTCCCAAGGCAGCCCTAACGGCATTGTCCTGAGATAAGCGCCGGACAACGAAAAGGAGGAGGTGCCGCCCTCGCTCTCGTTGCGGAGCTAGGCCGTTTCAAGCTCCATCACTTTGACCGCCGCCTTCGCGAGAAACCCGGATCGAGTGTAGCCATGGGCTTCGGCAAAGGCATCGATCCGTTGGAGAACGTCGTCCGGCAGCGTCACGTTGATACGCACTGCCTTCTTGGCCCCAGTCTTGGCCGCGACCAGGATTGCAACACCGTCACGATTATCGG
Organism: Mesorhizobium sp. M0293; assembly: GCF_040321735.1. Taxonomy (NCBI): domain Bacteria; kingdom Pseudomonadati; phylum Pseudomonadota; class Alphaproteobacteria; order Hyphomicrobiales; family Phyllobacteriaceae; genus Mesorhizobium; species Mesorhizobium sp. M0293. Next base: position 36,331 of record NZ_JAMYSA010000041.1, on the reverse strand, counting down.
CGTCTGCCATCACAGTCTCCAAACTGGAAGGCTCCGGAATAGCATCGTCATCCTCGACCAAACCTTCGATATGGAGGGCGAGGACCTCTTCAGCCATGGACCGGGCGTCATCCAGATCCTTGCCGGCGGTAATCACGCCTGGGAAATCAGGGAAAGACACACCGAAGTCACTGCCGGCATCCTTATGGATAAGTCCGATATACTGCTTCATGTCCATCACCTCAGTTTCAGTCCAGCTTGCTTTTCGATGCTGCGTAAAGTGGCTATTGGGATATCGCGCCTGGGATGAGGAACGGTAACCCGTCCACGCTTGTCGCGGTGTTTGAATTGCGCATGGCTACCCTTTCGGGCAACCTCGAACCAACCGTCAGCCTCCAACAGGCGGATAATTTCCACGCTATTCATGTGTATTTATACACATTTATAGGCACCCCTTCAACAGAAATGTAAAACCGCGCTCTCGCTTCCGGCCCTAGCCGCCCGAGGAGCAGGATGCCCGCAATCCAAAAATCCGACAATTCCGATAAGTTGCCCGGCGGCTCTGTTATATCGATGTTGCACAAATGGTTGACCCTGGGCTAGCATCCCCGCGCAGGCGTCGGTGGGAGGCTCTTTTTTACAACGGCGGCCAGCTGGAGCGGCATGCGTTTTCGGGCGCAGGGAGGATGCTCCAACACTTTGAACCGACGCATGATCCTTCCTGAAACCGATCCCGGTTTTTCGGGGTCGTGCGTCCTTGTGGAGGAGGATCCCATGAACAGACGCGAATTCCTGTTGTCGTCCGCGGCCTTTGGCGCCATGATGCTTGCCGCGCCTTCGGTGTTTGCGCAGGACAAGCTCACCATCCTGGGCTCGGTGCCCAATCTCGGCTTTCCGTTCTTCGTGCACATGCTGAACGAGATCAAGGCGGAAGCCGCCGCGCAAGGCGTCAATTTGACCGAAAGCGACGGCCAGAACTCGGCCACCAAGCAGACCGCCGACATCGAGGCGGCCCTGGTGCAGAAGGTCAACGCCATCGTCATCTCGCCGCTTGACGTCAACGCGCTGGCGCCGGCCATCGAGGAAGCGGTCAAGGCCGGCGTTCCCGTGGTGACGATCGACCGTCGCGTCGACGGTGTCGAGGGCATTCTGGCCCATGTCGGCGCCGACAACGTCAAGGGCGGTGAGGCTGAGGCCAATGCCATGGTGGCGGCGTTCCCCAACGGGGCCAAGATCTTCCATCTGCAGGGCCAGCCTGGAGCCGGCCCGGCGATCGACCGCAACAAGGGCGTGCACAACGTGCTCGATCCCCTGAAGGACAAGTACCAGATCGTCTTCGAACAGACCGCCAACTTCGCCCGCGCCGAAGCGCTGTCGGTGACCGAGGCAGGCCTTGCCGCCAACGGCAAGCCGGACGCCATCGTCTGCGCCAATGACGACATGGCGCTCGGCGCCATGGAGGCCTGCGCGGCGCGCAACTTCACCGACGTCAAGATCTACGGCTTCGACGCGCTTCCGGAAGCGCTGGTCGCGGTGCGCGACGGCAAGCTTGCCGGCACCGTCGAGCAATTCCCCGGCGAACAGTCGCGCACGGCGGTGCGCATCGCGGTGGCGTTCGCCAAGGACAAGACGGAGCCGAAGCAGAAGCTGGTGCTGCTGACGCCGATCGTCATCGGCAAGGACAATCTCGACAAGGCGGAGCGGATTGGCGAGACGAAGTAGGGGTGATTGAAAGGCCGGCGGGACAGCACCCCCCTCTGTCCTGCCGGACATCTCCCCCGCAAGGGGGGAGATCGGCTGTCCCTGTGCTTCGACAATTCTTCGACGTAGCAGGAAAAAGCGCTACCAATGACACTGCCAATCTCCCCCCTTGCGGGGGAGATGTCCGGCAGGACAGAGGGGGGTGCTCAAGCGCTGATGGGGCCAGCATGAACTGCAATCCGGGAGTAACCATTGTCGCCAGCTGAAGCCGCATCGCCCGAGCCAATCCTGCTTGCCGTCGAGGGCATCACCAAGCATTTCGCCGGCGTCACCGCGCTCAGCGATGTCTCGCTCGACATCCGCCCCGGCGAAATCCTCGGCCTGCTTGGCGAGAACGGCGCCGGCAAATCGACGCTGCTGAAGATCCTGTCGGGCGTCATGCCGCCATCGAGCGGGCATATCATTTTCGACGGCGCCGACTACCACCCGTCCAGCCCGCAGGATGCCAAGCGGCTCGGTATCGTCACCATCTATCAGGAGCTGAGCCTGATCCCGACACTGACGGTGGCGGAGAATATTTTTATCGGCCGCGCGCCGATCGGCCCGCTCGGGTTGGTCAGCTGGCGGCGCATGGAGCAAGACTCGCGTGCGATCATCGCCCGCGTCGGCCTGTCGATCGATCCGACGACGCCGGTGTCGGCGCTGTCGGTGGCCGAACAGCAACTGGTGGAGATCGCGCGGGCGCTGTCGCTGAAAAGCCGGCTGATCATCATGGACGAGCCGACCTCGGCGCTGACCGAAACCGAGGTGCAGCGCCTGCTGTCGATCATGGACCGGCTGCGCAAGGACAAGGTCGCCATCATGTTCGTCACCCACCGGCTGGAGGAGGCCTCCGCCATCTGTGACCGTATGACGGTGCTGCGCGACGGCAGGCTGGCCGGGCATCTCGACCGCGAGGGCGGGCCAATCGCACTGCCCAGGATCATCGAGAAGATGGTCGGCCGCGCGGCGTCCGAGCTCTATGCGCGGCCGGCGCAGCGCGCGGTGGCCGGCGATGTCGTGCTGTCGGTGCGCGGCCTGCGCACCGTGCGCGATCCCGAGGCGCCGCACGCCATCGTGCTCGATGGCGTCGACATCGATCTCAAGGCCGGCGAGATCCTCGGCGTTGCCGGTCTCGTCGGCTCGGGCCGCACAGAGCTGGCGCGCGCCATTTTTGGGGCAGACCGCATCGCGGCGGGCACGATCACGCTCGACGGCAAGCAGATTGCGCCGGCATCACCCGCCGATGCCATTGCGCTCGGCATCGGCCTTGTGCCGGAGGACCGCAAGCATCAGGCGATCTTTGCCGCACTCGGCATCCTGCCGAATTTTTCCGTCGCCTCGCTGGGCAGCTTCAGCAATGGCTTCGGTTTCATGGCCGAGCGGCGCGAGCGCGATGCGCTGGCCGGATTTCGCAAGATGCTGTCGATCCGCATGGCCTCGGCCGAGCAGGCGATCGAGGGCCTGTCGGGCGGCAACCAGCAGAAGGTGATCCTGGCGCGCTGGCTGGCGCGCGATCCCAAGGTGCTGATCGTCGACGAGCCGACGCGCGGCGTCGATGTCGGCGCCAAGACGGAAGTGCACCAGATCCTGGTGCAGCTTGCGGCGCGCGGCATTGCGGTGATGATGATCTCGTCCGAACTGCCCGAGGTGCTGGCGGTGTCGGACCGCATCGTCACCATGCGCCGGGGCCGCATCACCGGCGAGATGCCGGGCGTCGAGGCAAACGAGGAAAAATTGATGGAACTGATGGCACTCGACCGCAAGGAGACACGATGAGCGTGGCGGGGGAACAGGACCAGCGCGGCGGCATCAATTTCGCGCGGCTTTTGATGAGTTTTGGGCCGCTGCTGTTCCTGGTGGCGCTGATCGTCGTCTTCACGGTGCTGAAGCCGAGCTTCATGGACCCGATCAACCTGTTCAACATCACGCGGCAGATCTCGATCACCGGGCTGATCGCGCTCGGCATGACCTTCGTCATCCTCACCGCCGGCATCGACCTGTCGGTCGGCTCGCTGCTCGCCTTCTGCGGCATGGTTGCCGCCGTGGTGGCCAAGGGCGGGACCGCCAACACGCTGTCGCTGTCGACGAGTGGAACGCAAGGGTTCGGCTGGTTCTCTGCGCTGCTCGCCGCCGTCGTGGTGGGGGCGGCCGCCGGCGGTGTGCAGGGGCTTGTCATCACCCGGCTGAAAGTGCCGCCCTTCGTCGTCACGCTGGGCGGGCTGACGGTGTTTCGCGGGCTGACGCTGACCATCTCCAATGGCGGCCCGATTTCGGGCTTCGACGCCTCGATGCGCTGGTTCGGCACCGGGCTGATCGGCCCTGTGCCGGTGCCGGCGCTCATCTTCGCGGCGGCCGCCATCCTGTGCCACATCGTGCTGCGCTACACCCGCTACGGCCGCGCCGTCTATGCCGTCGGCGGCAATGCCGAGGCGGCAAGGCTGTCGGGCCTGCGCGTCGACCGCATCCTGGTCTCGGTCTATATCATCGTCGGCTTCTTCGCCGGCCTCGCCGCCTTCGTGCTGTCGGCGCGGCTCAACTCCTCGGAAGCGGTGGCCGGCATCGGCTACGAGCTGACGGTCATTTCGGCCGTCGTCATCGGCGGCACCTCGCTGTTCGGCGGCATCGGCTCGGTCGGCGGCACGGTGGTGGGCGCGGCCTTGATCGGCGTGCTGCAGAACGGGCTGCAGTTCAACAACGTGTCGTCCTACACGCAAAGCATCGTCATCGGCCTGATCCTGATCCTGGCGGTGGCGTTTGATCGGTGGCTGAAGTCGCGAGTGCGAAGGTGAGGGCAGCAGGGCGGAGGTTTGTGTTCAGTCACACTCCCCTCTGTCCTGCCGGACATCTCCCCTCGCTATGCGAACCGCTTCTCAGTCTCGCATGCCCACAGAAGATGGCCGTAACGGCGGAAGTAGCGCGCCACGAGCCGCTGTTGCTTGGCTCTGATCAGGTCGGTCAGGCGCCGCTCCTGGCGCCAGCGCGGCATGTTGCGCCAGCAGGCGATGAAGCGGGCGGCATCCTCGAGAGCTTCCTCGGCTGAGAGTGCGGGGCCGATCGCGGCCAGGAACAAGATCTCCGAGTGTTTCAACTCGTCGATAACAGCCTTGCGCCTGATGTGATCCTGGCGGGCATGGGCGATGCCGTTGCGGCGGATTGCTTCGAAGGCTTCGAGAAGGGCAGGGCTGTCGCCGGTATAACCGCAGGCACGGGCGAAATCGGCGGCGTCCATCGTCACTCCCGGGCCTGATGTGGCAGTGGGTTCGTGTCCCGACTCACATTTGCAAAGGTATATAAGCATAACTCAAGAAATCATAGAAGAAAAACTTTTGGGACTGTTTGAAAACTGCGACTCGACTCCCGGCGCAAAAGGCAGGAATATACGAACAAATCAGGAACAAAAAAGGTGAGGAGGGGCGATGGCATTGCCGGGCAGGGAACCAGTGATCGCGCATGTCGCCTCGATCTCGGTCGAGTGCGCCGATTGCGGCCGCAACAGATGGTGGCGGCCCGATCAGTTGAAGCGGTTCGGGGTGACGGGGAATACACCGCTGGCCGCATTGTCGGGCCGCATCGTCTGCTCGGCCTGCCGTGCCGACGGGCTGCCGGGGGCAACCGTCACGATCCAAGCGGCGTTCATCGACGAGCGCCAGCGGGTGCGTAGCGAAGCGCGGATGCTGAATGAGCGCGAGGTGCCGCTGGAGGGGTCGAGACGGGCTTGATGAAGTGGCCGTCAGAAGGCGTCGTCTTCGTCGGAGAGGATGACGTCTCGCCCGCCGTGAAAGATTCGAACAATCGTCACGGTCTTGTCTTTGATGGTGAATGCAATCGTCGCCCGCCTGCGATAGCCCACAGTGCGGAGGCCTGGCCTGACGTCATCATGGCGCGTCCCGCGTTCGGGAAAAGTAACAAAGTCCGAACAGTAATCGATGAGGCGATCGACATAGGCTCGCGCAATTCGTTCGCCAGCCTGTGGAACCAGATAGATCAGCAAATTCAGCAGGTCTTTTTCTGCGGCCTCACTGAAGGCGACCCTGTGCGTCATACTTGGCGTGAACGCTTGCCCGCCAGTGCATCAATGCGGTTGTGAAGTCGCTTGCGTACTTCCTCGAGAGGCGAGACGAGCGAAGGGTCCTTCTGAAGCGCATCCATTGTTGGCGCAACCTCTTCCCGCAGCCAGCGATCGACCGCTGCGTCGCGTGCGGCAAGAGTTCTCAAGCCATCGCGGATGACCTCGCTTTCGGTGGCGTACTCGCCGGATGAAACCTTGTCCTTCACCATCTGCGCCATCTCAAGCGGCAAGGTAATGGTTAGTGGCTGGGTGGTGCGCATTGTCATTGCCCTGGGTAAATGGGATGCGTATGACTTAATCATACGCTGTTGCGCAAGCTGCCGCTAGCGGAATGATGGCACTTGGGCGCGATGAATCTTCAATACCCTAGCAATTCCTTCAGCGGAATCACGCGCCAGACGTGTTTTATGGCGTAGCGGTCGAAGGTTAACGTCTTCGGCGGATTGTATTGCTCGACGACCAGCTCGGCTGCGGTGCGCTTGACCAGCTTCTTGATGAAGGCCTTGCCGTTGCGCTCGTTTTCTTCTGGAAACGTCTCGATCACGACGTGGTCGCCCGGCACGGCGTCGCGGCCGCCGCAATAGATCAGGTCGCCGGGCTCGTAGCGCGGCACCATGGAATCGCTCAGCACGTGCAGCGCGAACACTTTTGGCACGTTGCGGACGCCCGGCGGGCGCTGGACATAGCCTGCCGGCTCGCCGTTGAAGGTGAAATCGCCATCGTCGCCGCCGACGGCCGCGCCCAGCACCTCGATATCCATCGATCCGGCGGGCAGGGGGGCGGCATCGGTGACGATCTCGGCGTCGGCGACCGGGCCGGCATCGTCGAGGAAGACGACCTGCCCTTGGCCCAGTGCTACCGGGTCGACGCGCAGGAAGGCGGCGGTCTTCAAGAGGTTCTCGGTCTTGGGCAGGTTGCGGCCGGTTTCCCAGTTGCCGACGGCGGCGACATCGGTGTCGTTGTGCTCGGCAATGTGGCGCATGACCAGGCCGCGCTGCTTGCGCGCCTTGCGGATCGCCGCCCCGACCTTGATCGACAGTTCCGTTTTAGCCATGGCACCCATGTGAGCGATGAAAGCGGCTCTCGTCTATGAAAGAATGGCTTGCATCGATTTTTGAGTTATGCTTATATACAGCCATGCAAAACCTGTCCAGCTTTCATGGCGCAATGGCGCCGGCCTCATGCGAGGCGCATCCGACTTTCGCCGCCACCCTTCCGTCCCGGCTGTCCTCCTCCCCGGCCGGGGCGAAGCCCGAGGTTAGGTGCTTTAAGGCACTAGCCTCGGGTCCGGTCCGCCCGTCCCTGGCGGCCGGAACGGCCGGAGCCGCCGCTCCCAGCGGCTCCGGCCCCCAATACGACCGGCATGGCGCCGGCTTGCCCGCTCGGTCGTGCATCCGCACCCAAGACGGCACCGTCATCCTGTTCGACAGGCTGACGGGCAGGGCGGTTTCCGCCCCCGACAGAAAAACGGCCGAGGCGCGGCTTTCGCGTCTCGTTGAACCGACGGGCTGCGAAGCCGGGCCGGTTGAGCCGGCGTCAGCCGCCTCTCGAACCACACAACCCTGAGCACGGCCCGGCGGGCCAACCCCTGACGCTTGCCTCACGGCGCGCGGCCGAAGGCAGAATTTTGGATGGAGCCTGGAAATGGCAAGCTACACCGACGCGGAATTGCACGAGATCGCCTGCTGGCTGAAGGCGGGGCTTTCCGCCTCCAGGATCGCGACGGCATTCAGCGCGCTGCGCGACAGTCCGGTATCGCGCAATGCCATTGTCGGCATCGTGCACCGCAACGCCATGCTGGGCGCGATCGGCTTTGCCAATGGCAAAGGGCTGCCGGTCGGGGCCAAGCGGGCTGCGGGCAAGCATGCTGGAAGCAAGCTGGCAAATGGCATGCCGGCGCAGGGCAAAGTGAGCGCCAAGCCTGTCGCCGGCACGATCGACGCCGCCACCAGCGGTCCCGGCGTGTGCGAGGCGGCTGCCAAGCGCGACCCTTCGCCGGCCCGGCTGCCGCCGCGCCTGTTCATACGCGAGGTGGGCGTGCTGATCGCCGACGGCCAGACCTATCGTTTCAAGCTGCCGGTGCCGCCGCGTGCGCCCATTGGCCGCCAGCCGCATGGCGTGGCAATGCGCTTCATCGACTGCCTGTTTTCCCGCTGCCGCGCGCCGCTGGATCTGACGCTGCAAGAGGACCCCGACATTTCCATTGCTGAAGAGGGGGATGCGCCGGGCGGCCGGCCGGGTGCCGACATGCTGTGCTGCGGCATGCGGACCAGCGCGCTGAAAAGCTACTGCACCTATCATCAGGCGCGCTTCCAGCGCCGCGTTTTTGTGGCGGAGGCGGGTGAGAGGAAGCGTCCCTTCGTTAGCCGGGTGAAGGTGCCGGCAGGCGGATGAGGGTCAGCACTGAAGTGGAAAGCAGATATGAACTTCAAGCATCTGACCGAAGCGCCGCCCCTCATTGCCCTGCCGGGCGTTCGTTGTTCGAAAAGCCAAGCAATTGGCTTTTCGTCCGCTGCGCAGACCACGCCTCACCCCCGTAAACGGGGAGAAAGAAGCCTCGTCGCCCTATTTCGGCGCCTGCCGGCCCTGCTTGGGCATGTGGCTTTGCATGGTTTTGGCCTCGGGCGTCATGGTCGGGCCGCCTTCGGCCACCAGAATATTGGCCACCCGGGCAAAGCCGGTGAACACTTTCATGGCATCGGCTTCGGAAATCTGCGCGGCGATTGCAGCGCTGCAGGCGTTGAGGGCGCTGCGGTAGACATGGCCGCGCCGCTCGAGCGGCCAGCGCTGCAGAAAATCGGCGGCTTCGCTGACGCTGTCGATCTCTTCGATCTCTCCGTTCATTCGCACCTTAAGCGGAACTCCAGTCTTCATGGTACCCACGGCGTTCACCTTCGCTTTGCGCGCGGCTTCACTTACCGCTCCAGTAAACGCGCCGCGCGGGCGGGCGGTTGCATCAATTCTCCGGTCGGCGCGCGCCTTTCACGAACTGACCACGGCGTCCAGCCAGTCATGGGCGCGGCTTTTCGGCCTGGTCACCAGTATGTTCTGTTGCCTGGCCGCCTTGGTGAGAGCCTCGAAGGCGATGCGCTGGCAGCAGGTGCCGTCGACGGCGAGCGCAACCAGCCGGGCCGCCTCGACATAGCCCGGCGAGGTCTTGTCGGGCCATTGCTGCCTTAGCGCCCCGGCGGCCTCGGCCACCGAACCGACGAGCATGGTTCTGTTGTCGCAAAAGCGCAGGGTAACGGGCATGAAGGCTGTCATCTGCATGTCTCCCGTAGACGCCGCATAACGTCGAAAATTCGCGCTGGTTCCATCAAGCCGGATGCCGGCACGGCTGTAGAGGTACAAGCGAACGGCCCTTCATGCGGCTCTATGTCTCCGATTTTCGTCGGCGATCTGCAACCCAACACCCCAACCGAGGACCCGCCCCATGCCCAGGAAAGCCAAACCCGCAAAGCCGCAGGCGCCGAAACTGCCGAAGGGCGAGGCCGAGCAGGTGCGCATCCGCCGCGAGATCGGCCATGATTTCGCACTGAAGGACGACGCCTTCGGCCGCAAGCGGCTGACCGCCGGCACGCGGGAGGCTGCCCGCGTCTACGAGGTATCGAATGACGGCTTCACCGCCACCGGCGGCATCGTGCGGGTGGGCACTATCGATCCGCTGCTGGGCATCACCTCGCTGTCGCGCCAGCAGCGCGAAGCCGGGCTTCGCTACCGCGAGGATTTCCGCTGCAGCCAGCAGGCCAGCGTCAAGCCGATGCGCTGGACCGAGCGCGTCGACGGCGGCCGCCACGGCGGCGGAATCGCCGACAGCGTGCTGGACGCAGGCCGCGCCCACGCCGCCGCCACCAGAGCGCTGGGCCATTGGGAAGTGGCCGCCGTGGTGCGACGAGTCTGCTGCGCGGGCGGGTCGATCAAGGGCATGGCCGAGCAGACGGGGGAGGACAGGGATGTCGTAGCGAAGCTGCTGAAGGTCGGGCTGGATCTGCTGGCGGTGCACTACGGGATGACGATGGGGAGGCGGTGAGGGCGCGGCGATCCGACCGGCAGTGCCGGCCGGATCCGTTTCAAAAGATCAGGTCATCTGCAGATGCGGATTTTCTCGACGATCCTGTGGTGATGGCGCCAGTGCTTGATCAGCTTGATGTGGCAATGGTGGCGCCGGTGGAAATAACGCGGCCGGTAGCCGTTGTCGTAGACGTCATACTGGTAATAGGGGCGATGGACGTAGCGATCACGATAATCGTAACGATTGTAATAGTCGTCGCCGTAATAGTTGTCGGCATAGCCGCCGATGCCGATAGTGATACGACTGCGGGCATCAGCGGGGGCGATCATCGCCGCCGCCGAAGCAATGGCGATAACCGAAACAAGCAGGAGCTTCTTCATAGCTACCTCCTTTTCAAGGTTGGCCTAATATAACCCCCGAGACGCGGCAGCGTTCCACAGATTCGTAAGACAAAGGATGCCGATACCGCGGCGCGAGTGCCCTGGGCCGCTGTTTTCCTGGTCCGCCAAGTGGGATGTGGCTGCCGTGGCGGGGAATCTGCTTGCGTGGAAGGCTTGATCAAGAGCCTGGCGGTGGCCGAGATGTGGTGACGAAGCTGCTGAAGGTCGGGCTGGATCTGCTGGCGGTGCATTATGGGATGATGATGAGTGAGGAGGTGCCGCTGGATCGGGAAATGAAACGAAATCCGACCGGATGGCCATGGAATCAGGCAACGGCCAAAGATATGCGGCCAAACGCTGTGCTGCCAGAAACCAGCGCCGTCGCAAGCTGCGGCGGTGATTGCGGAGCGACAAAAGGTGAGAAAATTACCAGAGAAGCATTTTTTTCGTCAAATTCCGAGGCCACGGTATTGCCTTTTAAAGGAACTCGCGGCGTATGCTGCCTCAACGAAATGAGGGGACCGGGGCGAGGAATGGTTGAACGCGACGAATTCTTCCCGAATTCCGAGCGCGTGATCTACGCAAAGTCGCCATTGATCCAGGTGATTTGCCAAATTCGCTTTCCCAAGATACTTCGTATTGAGGCCAGTCCACCCGCCGATTTTCAGGATGCGGTTCGAAATCTGTATCCAATTGTTGAGCAGCAGTTGCCGCCCGGCTTGCAGAATTTGCCGTCTGAGGTGGCAAAAATGCTCGGAGCCGCTGCTCAGCAGAAGTCCAATTACCAGTTTTTGTCGCAGGACAGGGCAACCACGATCGCGTTAGCTCCCGATGCCTTGTCTGTAACCTCATCCAACTATACAAGATGGGAGGACTTCGAAGCCCCGGTAAGGTTGGCAGTCGAAGCTCTCACCAACATATATAAGCCGAGTTTTCTTACTAGAATCGGCCTGCGCTATCAGAACGCAGTGGTGCCGGCAGATTTCGACATCGGAGATGTGCAGTGGGCGGCTCTCTTAAGCGAAAACATTCGTGGACAGCTGGCGCACTCGGAGTTCTCGAACGAGCGAATTACTGAGGCCTTCAGCGTTGTAAGAGCCATGCTGCACGACCGGCAAGAAGGCATCCTTCTTCAACACGGCCTTGGGCAACGTGAAAACGGCCTCGAAAAGGCCTATGTATTTGACATCGACTGCTACACGGAGAAGCAGAATGACATCGCTGATACGCATTCCTATCTGCGAAGATTCAACGCTCGGGCGAGATACGCCTTCAGGTGGTGCATTTCCGACTTTCTTCACAACGCACTTGGGCCACGGCCCGTTGCTGAAATGGTCGGTCACTGACCACGGCATCGAAGCCAAGGCAGACTTTGTCACGAGCGTGGAGGTGACTGGGAACGCGAACAATTTGCCCATTTCGGCCGCATATAGGGCAGTATGCCTCTATGTTTTGGGGCAATTACAGGGCCGCGCGCTCACACAAGCCTGCGAAGCTCTGACGGACATATATGAATTCGAACAGGCGAAGGTCGAAGTCGATCGACGACCTGTTATTGACCATCCTCCGAAGCGGATGATGGCAAAGAGCGTTCGTCGGGTTGAGCGTCAGCCGCTTTCCTTCACCGACTGATTGGGCTCATGACCGCGGGGGAGGTCACAGTCCAGGTTCTGTCAGGGCCGTCGATATATGCGACGGTCGATCCGGCCTTGGAGTTTCGGCAAGGCGAAATAATCTCTGGAATTGTGCAATATCGCTATGATCCTGAAGATGGTGGTGTGGAAGAGATTCTGCATGCCTACGCCATTATCGCCTCTCAGGACTGCGATCTGCTGCAACATCATAACAGCATGGTTGCAGGCGGGGTGCCCCAGATCACGAGCATATTACTGTACGAAGCCCATGAAACGCATGTTTTGCGTAGCCAAGTAGATGGCAGCGATATCTGGAAGCGGATTGTCCAAAATAAAGATGAACGTTACCATGCACTTGAGGCAGCTCACGCAAAATATGACCTTTCGAGCGTAGGGCTGCCGGATCTCGCAATCGACTTTCGGCGCTTCTTCAGCATCTCTCCGCTCGATCTAGCCAAACAGGTTAACGCTGGTGTTGCCGTGCGCAGGTGCCGCTTGGAAATGCCATATCGGGAGCAGTTTCAAACGCGTGCAGCGTTCTATCTACAGAGAGTCGGTGTGCCTGAGCCCCACAAGATCGCTAAAGTGGTGAGCCCGAGCCCGGCAGGCTAGAGGCTTTTCATCTAGACTTCCACAAAACTGTATATGTGTGACGAGCGCCGCCGATTTAAGGGTCGCGGACCTCGCCTCATCCGGTAAACGTGCAGAAGGCCTATCCCACGCTAAAACAGCGCCCTCTCAATCGGCCCCTCCAGCGTCTCGGCAAAGGCCGTCGCCAGATGGTGCCGGTCACGAAACGCGAGTTGGCCTGATATGACGACGTGGCAGGATGTCGGGCCGCAGAAGCGGTCGGTAAGGTCGATGTAGCGCGTGTCGGGGACGCTGTTCACCACGGCGCGCTCGGCGGCGGCGATGCTGTCGTTGGCGGCCTCGGTCCTGGGAGTGTCGCAGTGCGGCGAGGGGGCTTCGCGCCACCACAAGGCGCGCGCCACGCAGGAGTCGGCGAAGCTGGCGTTGAGCGGCGTGTCGCGAATGACGGCCGTCTCGACACCCGCCCGGCTGAACGCCTGCAGGGTCGAGCGCAGGCCGGACTGCCAGCGCGCGGTCTCGGCGGCGCGATCGGCGGCAGGCATGTCGCGGGTCAGGTTGCCGATCGAGAATTCCGAGATCACCACCAGGCGTGGCTTGGCGTGGATGATGTCTGATATGGCTTGCTCGCGCCAGGCGTCGCATTCGGTGTAGTCGCGCTTCAGCACCGTGTTGAAGGTAGAGAGCCGCGAGGCGCGGCACGACGATTTGAGATAGGTGACCACCTTGGTGTCGTTGCGTTTGGCTGCTTCGATCAGCGGTGTCGACCAGTGGTCGGCATGCGAATCGCCGAACAGCACGATGGTGTGGGCGGCGTCCGCCGCGCCGAACACGCAGGGTTTTGGTGTCACCGTTTGGAAGTCGGCCAGGCAGTTCTTGTCGGCGGCACGTACGATGGAAGGTTTTTCGGCAGCCTGCTCGATGCCACGCTGCGCGGGGTCGATGTTGCGCGTGGCCAGATGCGCATTGGCATAGGCCACAGCCACGCCGGCACCGGTCAGGGCAAAGGCCGGGACCAGCGCACGGGCGCCCGCCATCAGCCAGGCGCCGCGCCGGGCAGGGTTCTCGATCAAATGATAGGTGAGCACCGACAGCGCCAGCGCCAGCACGCCGCAGCCAAGGCGCTGCGCGACGGTGAGGTCCGGCGCCAGCATCCCGGCATAGACGATGACCGGCCAATGCCAGAGATAGAGCGAATAGGAGAGCGAGCCGATCCATTGCAGCGGCGGCAGCGACAGAGCGGTGGCCGGCGCAAAAGCCCGCCAGCCGGTCCGCGGTTCGGCCTGCTTGCCGGTCTGTTGCGCGCCGGCGCCGCTCAGCAGCACCAGCACGGTGCCGGCAACCGGAAGCAGTGCACGCCAGCCGGGGAAAGGCATGTTCTCGCTTAAGCGCACGTAGGCCGCCGCGATCAGCGCCAGGCCGAGCCAGCCAAGTGCAGGCCGCAACCATGGCTGGTGCCGCAGGAAAGCCGCAGGCACCAGCGTCGCAAGGCCGCCGGCGGCGAACTCCCAGGCACGCAGTGGCGAGAAGTAGAAGGCCCAGGCTGGCGCTACGGTGGTCAGCCACATGCAGGCGGCGAAGGAGGCGAGGCCGGCCGCGCCGATCACCGCCACGGCCGTTCGCCGGCCCGGACGAAGCCAGGCGGCCAGCAGAAGCAGTGCCGGCCAGGCCAAATAGAACTGTTCCTCCACCGACAGCGACCAGAAGTGGATGAAGGGATTGCTGGTGGCATCGGCGGCGAAATAGTCGAACGACCAGCGCAGCAGCCACAGATTGATGGTGTAGGCGGAGGCAAACATGGCGCCGTGCGAGTAGAGCGCCTGCTCTTGCGGCGCCAGGATGAAGTAGCCGGCGGCGAGCGTCGCCAGGATGACGAACAAAGCTGCCGGCAAAAGCCGCCGCGCGCGCCTGGCATAGAAGCGCCAGAGGTCGAGCCGGCCGGTATCACCGATCTCCTGCATGAGGTGGGTTGATATCAGCCAGCCGGAGATGACGAAGAAGATATCGACGCCGGCAAAGCCGCCGGGCAGCGCGGTGAGGCCGAAATGATAGGCAACGACGCCGCCGACGGCGAGCGCGCGCAATCCCTGTATGTCCGGCCGGAACGATGCTGCCACGATGGCTCCTTCGTGCACGCCCAGCCCCGAGCCTTTGGCAGTATCGGTCGGGCTGGCTGATATCGCAATGCAACAAATCTATCGCAACGCAACATGACCGGAATAGGGAGATGTCGGGAAAGGGCAGGCGCACCCTGCCGCGAGACGGTAGGAAACGACTGTCGGCGTCCGTTGACGACGGTAATCATGTTCGCAAATGCCGCCCCTCCGGCCGGGCACTTTTCCCCGTCACTATACGAAGGTGCCGGCAGGCGGATCAGGGGCGGCGCTGATCCTCCTCGTCAGTCCGGTGGCCTGCTACTTGCTGCCGCCGATTGCTTTCACACTGCTGCAGAATTCCGGGTGGGTGTTGGCCGCGTTGGCGTCCTTCGCCTCGTCCTCGCAGGCCTTCATCATCGCGGTCTGGTCGTCCGGCGTAAGGGCCTTCCACGCCTTCACGAAGGCGTCGTTGCTGACCATCGTCTTCATGCCGGTGTCGGTGTAGAAGGGCTGCATCTTGGCCGGATCGTCGAGAGCCGATGTTTTGGCGAACGCCACGCCGCCGACCATCGAAAGCGCCATGGCGCCCAAGCAGATCATTTTGATGTTCATGGTATAATCCTCCCTGTTGCTTTGAGATCGTCGAGCAACGATCGTCTTGAAAAACGACAGGTCTGGATGAAAGTTCCGGCTTGTTTTGCGCAAAGACGCCCGATCGAAGAAAAATATAGTCGAAAAAGCTTGAAAATTTCCCGAATTTTTCCGGTTGGGCGCCGGCGGATCAGGTTTCACGCGCGAGACTGACCACCAGGCGATCGACGCCGGGGTCGTCGAGACTGACGATATGGGCCATCTGCATCGCCCGTCTCATGCTGATACTGGTGACGTCTTGCCGCATGATGACCGACACGAAGGCCGGCCCCGATCCGGCCAGGACGATCGCCTTGCCGACCAGAACCGGCTCCGAGATGGAGGCCCACTGCACGGTGATGATCGAGGGCTCGCCGGTCTGGCGGCGGTTGATACCGCTGAAGTAGATCCAGTTCAGGCGCGAGATCGCCACGCCGTAATGGTTGCCGGGTATTCTCGCTCCGCCCTGGCCGTCGCCCGGGGCCCACCGCGTCACCCGCCTGAAGGTGACCAGCTCGGCCTCGCGCCGCACGAAGGTGACCGAGCGCATCAGAAGGTCGGGGCGGCCGGGGACCGAAAAATAGGTGAAATAGGTGCCGCCAGCGATGGCGGGCGACGGGGGCCGCACCATGTTCTCATACAGTGTCTGGCACAGCGATGCGTGGCCGTTGTCCTTGGCTGGTGTGGCGGCGGGCTCGCGATACAGCTCATTCTCGTCGATCTGGAAATAATCGCAGATCAGCCCAGCAGTGGCTTTGTTCGGAATGGCCCGGCCTTGCAGATAGCGCTCGAACTGGGTGCGGTTGATGCCAAGCTCACGGCACACCGCGCTCACGGAAGCGTGGCGCTTGATCAGCCGCCTGAGGTTGGCGGCGAGATTCTCACGAATTGGCACGACATCGTCACCGCGATAGACGTACGAACCATTATTCAAGCACTTGCTTATATATCAATCTCACACTGTCGGGCCGGCGCAAATAAGGACCTTTGGCCAATAGAGCAGGCAAACCGTACGGTTTTGACGGTTTGGCTATGCAAGTCCTGCAAATGGGCGTATTTCGGTGCCAAGAGCGACCTCGTATCGGCCTCTCGACATCCTGTGATGGAGGGCGGTTTGGATCATACCGACCTGGTCGAGCTTCTGGACTACACGCACGCGCAATTGAGCAAGATACGCCAGGCGGTCGCTGCCAGCGAGCATGCCGGCGCGATGGTCGCCATCGATTGCCTTGTCGGAGCGGCGGCCGAACAGACGAAATGCAAGCTCGCAAGCCTCGAACATGCCGGGCTGCCAATTAGCCGGCACGGCGCGGCGGATGCCTTTGGAGGCAGTGCGGCACGGTCCGGCAAAGTCGGCCCATCGGGCAAGCCGGCCGCGGGCGGCAACCGCTCTTGATCAGGCTTGCCCGATTCAGGCTTTGGCCGATTCAGACTTGGCCGATCTCGCCGATCAGCCTGACATATTCGGCCTCGGCTTCGCCGTAACTGCCATTGGCCAGTTCCAGCAGTCCGGCGCGATCGCGAATGACGATCTCACCACGGCGCGAGCGGATCAACGCGCGGCCTTCGAGCAGCTGGAGCGCGACGGTGACGCCTGGCCGCCTGACACCAAGCATGATGGCCAGGAATTCGTGCGTGATGGCGAGGTGTTCGCCGGGCACCCGGTCGTCGCACATGAGCAGCCAGCGTGCCAGCCGCTCTTCGAGCTTCAGCCGCGCGTTGACGAGCGCGGTGCAGCCGGCCTGGGTCTGGAGCGTATTGACGAAGCGCAGCAGGAACATGCGCAAGGTCGCACTTGCCGCCAGTGCTGCATTGAAAGCGCCGGCTTCGATGCGGATGGCTTCGCCCTCGAGCTGTACAAAACATGCATGCACCGCACGGTCGTCGCCCATCACCAGCGAAGATCCGGTCATGCCTTCGAAGCCGATGAAGCCCACTTCGGCCTCGTGGCCGCTCGTCGTCCTGGCGACCACCGAGCCGATGCCCTGTTCGATGAAGTAGACCGCCTCAATCGGGACATTTGGGGTCACCAGCATCATGCGCAACGGCAGCGCGCAGCGCTGCATATGCGGTTTGAGCAGCGCAAGGTCATCCGCGCTCATCCGCCGCAAAAGCCGATTTCGGTATTGGTGGTTCTGGTTGGGTTCTGGGATTTTATCGGGATTAGTCATGGCGCAGCCCAATGCAGGGCAAGAGCCATTTGATCTCCCAGCCGTCCGCGCCCGTAACAACGTGCGGACGATCGCCCACATATAGGGGCTCCGGATGGAGAAATCTAGGAATTCGGTGCACGGCGCCCCCCAAAGCCGCTCGCATACGAAAAGATCGACCCAAACGTTAGTGTCGGAAACGTACCAAACGTCGCTTGGTACGAAACCGACATATTGTCCGAGAGAGGCGGATCACGGGGAGGGCCGATAAAATCCGTCGGCTAACGACAATGGCGCCATCCCCGGGTCACTGCGAAGCCTTCGAAAGCCAGCCAACGACAGAGTTTGCCCGCGGGAGAATTGTACGATCCGTACAGTGATAACGTCGATATTGACTCTCCTCGCCGCCAATTTAGATTTTCGATTACAGCGTCATGCAAGTGGGGCGCTGCTCGGAGTGGGGATTCTCATGTCGAGCCTTAACAAGCGCCATCCCGGCTTTTATCCTTCCGACCTGCAGCTATGCCAACGCGTCTTCGATCAGGTCTGCTCCGAACGCAAACTGAACCCGATGTCGGTGGAGCCGGACGTGCAGCAGCTGGCAGCCACGGTGTTCTCGCTTTTCGAGAATGGCTGCCGAAATGAAAGTGAGTTGCTCGAGAGTTTCAGGCGGACTCGGCAATGACCAAGGTCAGGGTCACGTCCTCGACGCCCGGGGTTGAAAACGAGCCTTACGACACCGCGGTCTTTGCAAAGAAATACGGCATGTCGAAGAAAGCCGCGGAGGTCGTGCTGTTCGCAAACGGACCGTCCAGAACGGCTTGCGACGCTGCCGCACGCTCCTTCATGGAAGCGGTCGCACGCAGGTCGAAAAAGCAGCCATGAACGCTGCGATGCGGCTGGCGGGCGCGCAATGCTCACAAGCGCTCTTGACGCCTGCAAGTTCGCAAAAGGTATTTCGTTCCAGGAACCCAGGCGACCTCCGTGTTCGAATACAACGTCGAGCACAAGCTCACCTCACGTCGATAGTTTTGCCTGTCGCTTTTCGGGCGCGGGGCTTGCGCTTTGCCGTCCCACTCGAAGCCGGTGTCTCCGACGAAAGCCGTAGTTCTCGAAGCCGCGCCGTCTTTGCCTCACGCGCCTGACGTTCGATGGCGATGATGGACTGAGCCTCGCGGGTGGAACGTTCAATCCGGTCTTTATCCTGAGGCAGTCGGGTCAAGAAAACTCTCCTTCGGTGGATTCCAGAATGCGGGCCGAAAGAAAATGTTCCGACCGGGGAGGCCGGCACCGAATGCACGTGCAGCATGTCGTCAGCGACGGCTGCTGGTCGCGACTTGAGCCAACTGTCTCGGCGGAGGAGCGCTGCCAGCAGTGAGTTAGCGACCAACGCCAACTGTCTGAAAACGTACCCAACGAGGCAGCGTCGTCGCCGGCCGCGCTCTTGCCAAGCTGAAGCGGTCAAGGCCGGCCAACCGGACAGGGACGAAAACGGCCCCTTTCAATTCCTGTTGGCAGGCTTGGAGCGCATGCGCGATACCGTCTCGCGCTCGGCGCGCTTGGAGCGCAACGGCGGCAGGCCGCGGTCGATCAGGTCCATGTCCTCCAGCACCATGTCGCCCATCCGCTTGAAGGCGACGTCGAGCGCGCCGGCGCGGTGGGCGGAGCGCAGGAAGCCGGGCAGAGCACGCACAGGATGGTCCTGCGCCAGCGGTTCTTCGGGGAAGACGTCGCTGGCGGCGACGATGTGGCCGCTCTTCACCGCCGCCATCAGGGCGGAAAAATCGACGACGCCGGCGCGGCTGAGCAGGATGAAGGCGGCGCCTTTTCGCATGCTGGCAAAGGCCTCGGCGCCCAAAAACCCCTGGTTCTCGCTGGTCACCGAGGCGACGACGAAGACGAAGTCGCTGGTCGACAGCACGTCATCGAGCGAGGCCGGCTCGACGCCATTGTCGATGAGGATCGAGGGCGGCAGCCAGGGATCGAAGACTTTGGTTCGGGTGCGGAAGCCCGACAGCAGCCGGTTCAGCGCGCGACCGAGATCGCCGAAGCCGATGATGCCGACATCGGCGCCGGACAAGAGCCGCGCCGTCGAATTGCCGTCGCCGCCCCACAATTCCCTGCCTTGCCGGAAGGCGAGGTCGGCGTCGACGATGTCGCGGGCGAGATTGAGCGCCATGGCAAGGCCAAGCTCGGCCACCGGCTCGGCGAACACCAGGCCGGTGGTGACGACATGGATGCCGCGCGCGAACAGCGTCTCGTAAGGCATGTTGTTGATCAAATTGGTCTCGACGTTGAAGACGCAGCGCAGCGCCGTCATCCGTGCCAGCGTTTCGGGCGATATTGGCGGCTGGCCAACGATGTAGCGGGCCTGTGCCAGCACATCGGCCGGCAGTTTCGCAACGCCGTCGGCGGTGGTCTCGACGATGCGGTATTTCGCCTTGAAGCGAGCCAGTTGCAGCGGCGTGAAGATGAGGTCGAGCGTGCGTGGTTCCGGCGCGCTGATGACCAGCGGCAAATCCTTGTTCGGCATGACGGTTTCCTCCCGGCGCGATCCTGATCGCCCTTTCTCGGGGGCAAATTACCTTGGATTAAACGATTTACAACAAAGAAAAATCGATTTACGCATTCTCCAGCGGACGACAAAAGCTGACGTTCGCACCTCGGGAGGAGGAACAATGGCGCATAGGCAGGATCAGCAGCGGCGTCCGTCGATTCACGACGTGGCAAGCCGTGCCGGCGTGTCGGCCGCCACCGTCTCCAAGGTGATGGCCGGCGTCACCACGGTGAAGCCCGAGAATGCGCAGCGTGTCTTCGACGCCGTCGAGCTGTTGGGCTACCGCGTCGATCCGCTGGCCTCCGACATGCGCAGGGCCAGGCGCCGCATTATCGGCGCCATCATGCCCGAGTTCGAAAGCGAGTTCTTCGGCCAGATGGTCACCCAGCTCGAGAGCCTCGCCGAGCAGCGCGGCTACACGCTGGTGGCGGCATCGAGCCGCGAATCCGAGACGCGCGAAACGGAGATACTGGCCCGCATGCATGACTGGCGGGTGGCCGGCGTGGTGCTGGCGCCGGTGCGCAACGAGCACGGCCCGGCGGCCGCATTCATGAAGGCCAACGGCATGACCGGCGTGCTGATCGACCGCGTGCTGTCCGACGACGCCTTCGACACCGTATCGGCCGACAGTGCTTCCGCGAGCGCCGAGGTGGCGCGCGAACTGATCGGCAAGGGCCACCGCCATATCCTGGTCGTCGGCCTTGGCGAACAGGCGGCGACAGTACGTGCCCGCCTCGATGGTTTTCGCGCCACCGCACGGGCGCTGGCACCGGATGTGCGCATCGACGTTGTGCTTGCCGAAACCGATGTCGAGCCGCTCAGGGCGCAGTTGCGCGACTATTTTGCAAAGGGAGAGCGCCCGACGGCGGTCTATTCGCTGTTCCTCAAGGGCACGCTGGTGGCGCTGTCCGAATTCCGCCGACGTGGCTGGCACTGCCCCAACGACATTTCGCTGGTCGGCTTCGACGATGCCGAATGGATGCAGGTGACATGGCCGGCCATCGCCGCCGTGGTGCAGCCGGTGCGCCAGATCGCCGGCCATGCCATGGAAGCGCTGTTTGCCAGGATTGAAGGCGGGGAGGGACCGCCGATCGCGCGGCTCGAGCCTTGCCGGGTCTTGATGCGGGAATCCGTTGGCTCGCCAATCTTGTCATAGCCAAACCCAACATGAACGAAGTCGTCTGCCGCATCGTCGTCGTCGGCGGCGGCGACACCAGCGCCGCGGCGGTGACCGAACAGAGAGGCTGGAGCCGATGAATATCCTTGGATTGCACACTTTCGCCATTGCCCCTGTCTGGAACCTCGACCTGATCGAGCCGTGGATGGAGCGGTTGAAGGGGCTCGGCGTCGGTCTGCTGGAAATCCCGCTGCTGCGCCCCGAGGAGATCGACACCAGGCGCACGCGCGCCTTCGCCGAACGCTGGGGTGTCGCGCTTATCCCGTCGCTCGGACTGCCGGCTTCACTCGATGTGGTGGCGCGGCCGGACGAGGCGCTGGCTTTCCTCGAACCGGCCTTCAGCGTATGCGAGGCGGTGGGCAGCGAGGCGCTCGGCGGCGTCACCTATGGCACGATCGGCAAGACTTCCGGACGCGCGCCGACGGCCGAGGAAATCGACGGCATGTGCCGCTTCCTCGCGCGCGCCGCCAAGGCAGCCAAGGCGCATGGGCTGAAGCTCGGCATCGAACCGTGCAACCGCTACGAGACGCATCTGATCAATCGCGGCATCGATGCGGCCAAAGTCATCGAGCGCGTCGGCGCGGACAACATCTTCATCCATCTCGACACCTACCACATGCATATCGAGGAGGAGAGTTTTGAGGCCGGCTTCCGCGCCGCCGCACCCTATCTCGGCTACGTCCATGTCTCCGAGGCCAATCGCGGCGTGCCGGGGCGCGGCATGCTCAACTGGGGGGCCTGCATGAAGGCGATATCAGACATCGGCTACACCGGCGCCATCACCCTGGAAAGCATGAACCATGTCGATGTCGACATTGCCGGCGGGTTGGCCGTGTGGCGGCCGGTGGCGGACAATCCGGACGATGTCATTGGCGTCGGCCTGCCGTTCCTGCGCGAGGAGGCGAGGAAGGCGGGGCTGACGCTGGGGTGAGGTCGGCTGCGATCTTCGCCTCGAGGATGATTTGCGCTCAGCGCCACGAGGCCTCGGCATGGCGCCCTCAATACAGGCCTCGCGATCGGCTTTCCACGTGGGGAACGGACTTCGGTCTTGTTCGTTGAAGTGGCAATTCGCCGATCGAACTCGGCGGGTGGGTTCAGCAGAACAAAGGAGAGAGTCATGGCCAGCGAACCCGACCGCGATCCACTGCACCATACCCAGAAGATGCAGGCACGCCTGCAGGACACCATAGATCATCTTCGCGAGGACATCGGCAAGGTGGACGAGCCCCAGTTCAAGGCGATGTTCGAAACTGCGGCAGAAGTCCTCGGCGGCCTGAAAAAGGCCTTCAGTGACTATGAACAAAAGAATGAGGCCGCCTGGCGCTGACTCCTGCTGGATGCTGCCGGGCGTCGCATGTCGTTCAAAAGTGGTCCCGATTTTGGGAGAACGACATGCACGAAATCAAGACCACAAGCGCGTGGCTGAATCCATTCAAACGCGACGCGCTTTAGGTCGGGACGTCATCTAAAGCGTGTCGCGTTTGAACGGATTCAGGCGACCCGCTTTAGCTCATTGTTTTTATGCATGTCGTTCTCCCAAAACCGAGGACACTTTTGGGCGATATGCATTAGCCACGCCTTTCGGGAATCGCCCCGGGCGCCTGTCGCCGTCCCAGATGCCGCATCTTGCGGCTGATGATCATCAGCTGGCGCGCCGTGTTGTTGCGCAGGCGCCGCACGCGCCATTCCAGCCTGGGGTCGGCGGTGATCGACTTGGCATAGTAGCTCACACGCATGCCGTCCGCATCGGTAGCCACCTTGACCGGGTCGTCATAGAAGGCGTTGATCTTGTCAGCCGCCATGCCTGGTGTTTCGAGCCAGCGCGGAATGTGAATCGAGTGGAGCTGATCGACATCGGTCATCACCCGCCCGATGCCGACGCCCGGCGTCGGACACGTCGTGCAGAAAGCGTCGCCGATGAAGACGACCCCGTCGCGGCGATGGCCTTGCGTCGTGTTCAGGCTGATCTGCCTGACCTCGACAGGACTTGCGACTTCGAAGTTGCCACATAGCGCTGATATCTCGGGCATCAGTTCGCAAAGCATCTTCTGCGGATCCTGGCGAAACGCCCTCGTCCACGGTTCGGCCACGGTGCGATAGACGAACATGTTCGCCCGCATCTTGTTGCCGAGAGGAAAGATGCTGATGTAGGCGACACGGTCCGCGGCCCGTCTGCCGTAGCAGGTAGCGGATTGATAGGCGAATTCACGCGGCGAGATGGCGAGGTCAAATCCCATCGACAGCGAATGCGCCTTCGATTGTTCGACACGCTCGACCCCGACGGCGCGCCGCACCGCTTCGCCGTGGCCGGTTGCCACCACGAGCAGGCGGGCATTGATCACGGAGCCGTCGGCTAGCACAAGCCGCTGTCGGTCCGGTCCGGTCGAGACCTCCGTCACCTTGCCGACCGTCAGCGGCACTTGCGGCGGCAAGGCGTCGCGCAGGCCATTGATCAGCGCGCCATAGGAAAATGTGAATTCCGACTTCTTCTCGTGCGCGAACAATTGGCCGAGGCGGAAGACATGGGTGTCGGTTGTCGAGGTGACGAGACGCTTGACAGTCGCATCGAGGCCGAGCTTTTCAAACAGCAGCATCTGATCCATGCCGATCTTCTCGGCGCGGAACTCGTCGTGATGGACGCGGTGCGGATCGATCAGCGCCACCTTGCGCCCGGCTTTTCCCAACACCGTTGCCAAGGTGGTGCCGGCCATTCCCGCGCCGACGATCGCCACGTCGATTTCGGTTTGGCCAGCCTCTGCGATACTCATCTTACTGCCCTTTCTGGTGGTGTCTTCCTGCACCACAATCTGTGGTAGAAAATATCTTCCGGGCCCAAATCAACCTCAAGCAACCGGAACGTGCGTCTGGTAGTAACCAATGTTTAGGTTAATCGCGGACCCGTCGTTTCCAGCGCGGTGCGATTGCCGAGCCGTCGATGAACTCAAAACCGCCTGCCTCGTTGAGTGTGTGAAGTTTGCGCCCATTCCATAGCGCGCCTGGATTTAAGACGGTTTCAACGACTTGCTCCATGCCGATCAAATCGAGGTGAGAAATGCGTGCAATGCCGAGAGCCGCGCCATAGCTCCTGCGGCAGTCCTGCACCGGGCGCAGCAGGTCGTTGCCGCGCTTGACCATGCGGCCCGCCGGCCGCGCCGAGGCGATATCGATCAGCACGGGATTGTTCGGATGCGGCGTCCAGGGGCCGCGAAAATCCGGCGCCGACCACAGATGCAGCGCGTCGGAGAAGGCACCGCCGCCGTCCCGGACAGTGGCGAACATCCACCATGCGCCGCCATGTTCGACCAGGGTGGCGTCGCTTGCGACGACGCCGGACAGAAGCGTCGCCTCCTTGACCCATCCGCCGGGAAAGGCGGTGGCCCGGTAGAGATCGACCGTGCCGTTGGCGCAGCTTTCCGGGACCATCCAGACCTCGCCGTCACGCTCGAAGACGAAGGGGTAGGAGAGATGGTAGGGCAGGTCCAGCACCGGCTCGGGGCGGCCGAGCGGGCCTGCCGGACCGAAGGGTACGGCGGAGATGATGGCCCGGCCGAGCCGGTGGATATAGTCCTCGACGAACAGGGTTAGCTGGCCTTGATACAGGATCGGGAACGGATCGGCGTAGAATCGGCTGCCGTCGTCCGGCAGTCCTTGCCAGCCCGATGCCGGATGCGCGCGCAGGTCGAACAGATCGCGGCCCCCGGTTTGCCGCCAGCCGACCTTCCAGTGCGGCGCGTTGTAGCAAAGATGGTAGATCTTCTGGACGATCCGCCGCGCCAGAGCCTTGCCGGCTCTTACGCCAAGCTTGCCGGCCGAGGGCATTGGCGGCGGGCTACCTGCTTGCGCCGGCTCGGGCAGATCAGGCACGGCCTTGGCAGCCCCCGACATCGCCGCGACGATCAGGCTGGCAGTGCGCGACAGCATGTCCTGGAAGGACGCGAGCGCGATGCCGCCATATTCGGTTCCCAGGCGCCCGGCGGCAATCGCAATGCCGTTTTCCTCGATGCGGGCCAGCGGTGTGCGGCCGGCGAGGATCAAGGCCAGCAAGGCCGCTTCGCCGCTGGCGTCATCATAGGTGACGCGCCAGACCCGCGTGCCTTCGATCCTGACATCGCCGCAGAGGTCGACCACCAGATCGGGTGAAGCGGGTGGCTGCGTCCGGTAGGGAGCGAGCGTCGAAAGCGGCACACGCGTCGCCAGCCCATCATGGGACAGCCCGTGTATCGCCGTTTCGAGTTGAAACAGGGCCGCGGCGCTGCGCGGGATGCCGCCGCCCGCGGGCCTGATATCGACGGACAGCTGCATATCGCCAAGCGTGGCGAGGCGATCCAACAGCGCGATATGGAAGGCACGGACGCAATCGCCGTCCAGGCGCAGGCTTATCCACATGTTGGAGACCCGAAAAGGCAGTGTCCGGCCCTGCCGGCCAGACCTGTCCGGTCAAATTGTAGCCCCATCTGAATCCGTCTCCCTCGCCGCGCCGTCGACACCTCGGTATGTATATTTTTAAGCAAACCGCATGCCAAAATTCACATGACCTCTCAACATAATTAACAATCTTTTAACAGTTGGAGGAATAGCTAGGTTAGCGCCGCAATCTGATCTTGCCGGCTGATGGAATATTGTCGGAGGCAGCCATGCAATCGTCCCTGCCCATGGTTCCTCAGCAACACTCTCCGGATGCGGGATCAGCGAGATCATACGCGGCCTCGACCGTCGAACTGGGCGATCTGAAGCGCATCCTGGTGCGCCGCCGGTTCTGGATCTTCGGCACCGTCGCGCTGTTGACGCTGGTCACCTTGCTCTACGGCCTTTTCACGCCCGCGCTCTACAGCTCGGCGGCGGAAATCCTCATCGATCCGCAGGACCTGCAGGTGGTCACCAACGACGTCAATCCCAGCCGTATCTCACCCGACGGCGGCATCACGCAGGTCGAGAGCCAGGTCAGCGTGGTCCAGTCGACAGGCGTGCTGATGAGGGCGATCACGGCGACAAACCTGACGCAGGATCCGGAATTCAACGGGCAGGGCCTGCTGTCGCGCCTGCTCGGCTCGGGGTCGGCCGAAGGCGACAGGTCGGCGCAGACGCTCGACGCGCTACGCCGACGCCTGGCGGTGAAGCGGGCCGACAAGGTCCTGGTCCTCGACGTCATCGTCACCGCCAAGAGCGCCGACAAGGCCGCCCTTCTGGCCAACGCCATCGCGCAGGCCTATCTGGTCGACCAGGCGAGCGCGCGCGCGCAAATGGCCAAGGACGCTTCCGTAGCCATCACCGCGCGGCTGGACGAACAGCGCAAGCGCGTCCAGCAAGCCGAAAACGCCGTCGAGGCCTACAAGTCGGCCAACAACATGGTAATGGCGGCAGGCAATCTGGTCAGCGACCAGGAACTGACCGAGATCAACACGCAGCTTTCAGCGGCACAGAGCCGCACCGCTGCGCTGAAGGCGCAGGTCGACCAGATGCGCCGGCAGAGCGGTACGGCGGACGCCACCTCGGAAGCGATGCGCTCGGCGGTGATCTCCAGCCTGCGGGCACAAGAGGCGACGCTGGTCGACCAGGTCTCGCAGCTCGGCACGGAACTGGGGCCGCGTCATCCGTCGCTGATCGCAGCCCAGCAGCAGCTGCGCGACACGCGTCAGCTCATCGCGCGCGAACTCGGCCGCATCGCCACCGCCACCGAGACCGACTACGAAAGGGCGCTGGCCAACCAGCAGGCGCTGGAAGCCAAGGTCGCGGGCATGAAGAGCAAGTCGCTCGACACCGACCAGGCCTCCGTGCGGCTGCGCGAACTGCAGCGCGATCTCGAGGCGGTTCGCTCCGTCTACGCGAATTATCTCCAGCGGGCCCAGGAGACGCGCGAGCAGATCAATGTCGACAGCACCAATGCGCGCATCATCTCCAACGCCATGCCGGCCCTGAAGAAGAGCTGGCCGCCTTTGTCGCTGCTGCTTGTCGGCGCGATCTTCGGCGGGCTGGGGCTCGGCACCGGCCTGGCGCTGATCGCCGAATATGCCTCGCCGACGGTGCTTTCCAGCGCCCAGATGCAGTCGGCCATCGAAGCGCCGGTGCTGGGCGTGGTGCCGGCAAGGTCAGGCACTGGCCGCCGCTGGTGGCCGTTCGGCGGGAGTGCGGCCGCCGTGGCCAGCCAGAAGACCGACGCCGTCGTCGGCCTTGCGCTGAGGCGCATGTTCAGTTCGGGCCAGCGACCGCCGGACTGGCCGCTGGTGCCATCCATCCTGGTGACATCGTCGCCGGGCGAGGGCGCGCAGCGCAGCCGGGTGGCGCGGCTGCTGGCCAATACCGCGGCGTCCAGGGGCAGCCGTGTGCTGTTCATCGATGCCAATGGCGGCGGCAGTCAGAAGGAGGCGCAGCCGGGAATCCTCGACGTGCTGCGCGGCGAATACGCGTTTGAAGCCGTCAGCCACTACGCGGCCGGCAGCAATGTCGCCCTGCTGGGTAGAGGCCGCTCAAAGGCGGTCTTCCAGGAAGCGCATGGCATCTACTTCGCGCAGCACATGCTGGCCCAGGCCAGCCGGAGCTTCGAGCTTGTCGTCATCGACGGCGGCGCGCTGGCCGACAATCTCAATGCTTCGCCGCTGGTTGCGATGGTCGACGAGATCGTGCTGGTCGCCACGTTGAACGCCACACCGATGCGCGACGTCACCGCGACGTCGCAAGCCGTCTCCGTCATGGGGCGGCTGCCGACAGGCGCCTTGCTGGTCGACGAGGCGGCCTGACATGGCCGTCCCTTGGGCCACCAGCTGGAGCGCAAGCGCTTCGAACTACGGTGCTGCCGCACCCCGCGCCGGCACGTCGGTCGATGCGCTGACGCGTTTCGGACTGATCACGGCGGTGGCGGTGCTGTTCAGCGTCTCGGGCGGTATGCTGTGGCTGGTGGGCTACAATTACGACGGCCTGTTCGGCAACCCGGCGACCAAGATACATCCGTCCACCTATCTCATCGTGCTCTTGCTTGCCTGGCGCTCCTGCACATCAGGCAACCCAGTCGGCTACCTCGTCCATGTCGCCGACAGGCGGCCGGCCAGCGCGCTGATGGCCGCCATCTCGATCGTGCTTCTGTTCGTCGTAATCGCCAGGCAGCGTCCCGGCATGGCCGGCATGATCGATACGTTCATGGCCGCGGCACTTGTGGTGCTGATGCTCAGCGAGGATGACGAACGGACATTCGCCGGGTTGCAGACCGTCATTCACCTGGTCATGACGGCGAATGCGTTGCTTGCCCTTTTCGAGTTCGCCACCAAGACGCTGATTTTCCCCTATCGCCTCGACGGCGTGGCGTTTACCACCGATCTGCGCTCAAGCGCGCTGCAGGGGCATCCGCTTGCCAATGCCATGGTGACAGCGATCTACGTGCTTGCGCTGCTCTCCGGTGCCAGATCCCTGTCTATGCCTGTGCGGATAGGGTTGATCGGCCTGCAATGCGCGGCACTCGTCGCCTTCGGCGGCCGCACGGCTATGGTGACGACGATCGTGCTCGGAGGCTTCTATCTGCTTTTTCAGGGTATCACTAATTTGCGCCGGGGCCGCGTCAACCTGCTGGGTGCAGCACTGGGCTTCATGCTTGCCGCGCTGTTGCCGGTCGTCGTCGTCGTGGCGGCATATTATGGCTTTTTCGACGCGCTTCTGGAGCGCTTCGTGTCGGACAGCGGCAGCGCCAATGCCCGCGTCGAGATGTTCGAACTCTTCAAGTACCTGGAATGGCGCGATCTGATCGTTGGGCCGGATGTCGACCTGGTCGACAGCCTGCGCCGCATCAACGGTCTCGAACAAGGCATCGAGAACCCGATCATCCGCACGATCGTCTACCAGGGCGCCTTCTTCACCCTTTTGCTGACGTTTGGCTTCGTGCTGTTCTTGTTTGAGGTGGCGCGGCGCTGCCATCCCGGCATCTGGCTGCCGATGTTGGGCTGGATCATCCTGATCAACACCTCGGAAAGCGTCGCGTCGAAGACGACGCTGCTGACCAAATTCGTGGTCCTGGCGCTGGTGCTCTACCGGCCGGCGCGGGCGGCGGTGCAACGAAGGCCGCAGTCGGCGCAAACGTAGCGCTATACGGCAGATGCCGGGATGGCGGGTGCCTATTCCGGCATAATCAGGCCAAGCGCCTCGATCATCGCCGGGTCCAGCGCCCGCGTGGTGTCGTCCATCATGCCCATGCCGTCGAAGAGATCCCAGAACGCCCAGGGGAAGCCGAACGTCTCGGCGCTTTGCCTGACATCGGCGATGTAGCGCGCGCGGTCCGGGTTGGGCGCGGCGACATAGCGGGCGTCGGTTCGCAGGGCGCCGAACTCGCCCATGATGATGCGTTCCGGCGCAAGGCCGTGGCCATCGACCCAGGCGCGAACCTCGGCAAGATATTTGTCGACAAACCAGCGGTCGGGCTTGGCGTCGAAATAGACTTTCAGCACGCGTTCGGTTTCGGCATAGGCGGCCTGCCTGGCGTCTTCAGGGGTTTCGGTATCCTGCGCCATGCGCGCCCTGACCGACGCCAGCGTCTGTTCCAACGAACCGGCGGATGCCGGCCACGGCACGTTGTTGAGCGACCGGTAGACGGGCTCGCGCATCCACGGCGCGCCCTGATGGCTGAACAGATAGGGCTCGTAGAAATGGAAGGTGAACAGGATCGGCTCGAACGGCGACAGCGGCGCCGGATCGAGCGCGGTCAGTCCGCTCACCATCGAGCCGCAGCCGCCGGTGACGACCAGCGGCAAGGTTGCGGCCGACGCCCTTGCCGCGGTCAGAAGTGAAAGCTGGATCTGCGACCAGACGTTCGATTCGCAGGCCTGCGCCGGCTCGTTGACCGGCTCGAGCGCTATCCTGCCGGGCTGGAAGCGCTCCAGCCTGCCGGCAAGCTCGCCGACCAGCCCGCGATAAAGATCGAAGGCGGGTGCGGCGGTGCTGGAGACCATGCGATCGGGGTTCCAGTAATGGGTGGCGCCATTTGCCTGGACGTTGACGATGATGCCAAGACCGGCATCGAGCGTTGTGGTGACGGCGGCGTCCAGCATGTCCAGCAACTGGCCGCGCGTCTTGGCGTCGGCGGCCAGGAAGGGGCCGGGATCGACGGGCAGGCGAATGAAATCGAGCCCGGTCCTGCGCAGCCGACCGAGGTCGTCCGGTGTGGGAACCGGCCGTTGCGACTGGAAGGGCGGCCAGTCATAGTCGGTGCGTGGCGCGGGAAATTCGCGCGTCAGCGAGAACCACGGCCAGGCGTTGACGCCGCGCCGAAACTGCGGCCCAGCGGCGCGGGCGATTGGTGCGATCGAGAGGGGGCCAAGGGCGGCGGCCGCCGTGGACAGCGCGGTCCGCAGCACCCGACGGCGCGACCAGCCTGTCATGCGGTGCCGGCTGATGCGCGACTGATTGCGACCGTCTCGGCGGCGGTCACGCCGAGCAAGCGATAGGCTTCATTTTCATAGGCAAGCAGGACATCTTCCCAGCGGAAGGCCTCGCGGGCGCGCGCCCTGGCGGCAACGCCGCAGGTCCTGACCAGGTCATCGTCGTCCAGCGCCAGCTGCATCCGCTCGGCGCAGCTGTTCTTGTCGGTGAAGTAGATCGCTGCCGCACCGGCGGTCCATCTGTTGTAGGGATTGTCGTGGGCAATCACCATGTTGCCGGCTGCCAGCGCTTCGACCAGTGACGGGTTGGTTCCGCCCACCGTGTGGCCATGCAGATAGGCGCGGGCGTGGAAGCGCAGTGCCTTCACCGTCGCCTGGTCGTAAATGGCGCCTGGCAGGACCACCGAGCCGTTCGCCGCCTTGCGGATGGCGGCATGATACGGAATGTCGTCGGACAGCGTTCCCAGCACCACCAGCTTCATGTCGCGCTTGGTGGAGCAAAAGGCTTCGACGATCGGTAGGATGTTGTTGTCGGGTTCGATGCGCGCGATCGAGATCAGATAGCGCCCGGGCTCGAGGCCGAGCGCCCGGACCGACGCTTCCGGTGCCGATGTCACCGGATCGGCGCCATAGGCGATGGTGGCGATGGCGCTGCGCGGCCGGCGTGTCGCCAGATGATCTGCGATAGCGGGATGATCGGCCACCAGCCGATGCGAGGCCCAGGCGCCGATCCATTCGTTGAGCCAGAACCAGGTGCGCGCCGCCATCCCCCATTTGGGGCGCCGCCATTCGATGCCGTCCATATTGGTGAAGATCTTGCGCCGCTTCAGCCTGAGCCAGGTCAGGAAGACCGCGCCGTTGTAGCCGAGCACGAGACAGACGCCCTGCCGCCTGGCGGCGTCGCGGACGCATTGCCAGTCGAATTCCAGTGTCGCGCGCGGCCCTTTGGAGGCAACCTGGATGTGAATGAGTTCTATGCCGCGCCAGGTTTCGCTACGCACCCGCTGGTCGATCCGCTCGACCTCATCCTGGCAATAGACGGCGACCTTCCAGCCTCGCCCGACAAGAAACAGCGCCAGTCTTTCGGCAAAGGTTTCAAAGCCGCCATGGGCTGCGGGTATGCCGCGGGTCCCCAGGATCAGAATGGCGGGCGTCTCTGGTTTCATGGCTGGCGGCACTTTCAGGTGTCTATATATTAGCGATTACTGAATTTTTAGGAAACAGATGGCAACTTCCATGCCATCTTCCTGTTTCAGCATTCTTGGGGAGCGATCATCGCGCGGGGTTGTAAAAAAACGGTGTTGAACCCGGTGGTTGTTTCATTCTCGGTCAACCCTTCTGTGCGTAGCTGTATCGAAACGAAGCAGTGCCAAGGTCGTGCGGCGGGTAGTCGGCCTACTGAATCCGGCATGACTCTTGCGGCAAGGCCTCTGCACATTATCGCCCGGCGCGATGGTTGTAGCACCCGGCGGGATACAAAGATGCGGATTGCCTGCGTTCATCAGGGTTATGAACTCTATGGTTCCGACCGCAGCTTCGCGGAGAGCGTTGCTGCGTTGCGCGTCGCGTTTCCGTCGGCCGACATCGAGGTGGTTCTGCCGCGCGGCGGGCCGATCGTGCAGATCCTGGAAGCGCATGCCAGCCGGATCGTCTTCGAACCGCTCTGGGTGCTGAGGCGCCAGGCCATTGCGCGTCTTGCGACGGTCGAGATGGCGCGATTGCCGGTTGCCGTGTTCAGGGCGTGGCGGCGCCTCAGGGATTGCGACCTGGTTTACGTCAACACCTCGATCGTGGCCGACTATGCGCTGGCCGCGCGTCTTCTTCCCCACAAGGCCGTCCTGCATATCCACGAAATCCCCGAAGGCGCCATGCGCAGGATACTCGTCGGCCTGATGCACTGGAGCCATGCGGATCTGATCTTCAACTCGCGCGCGACGCGCGCCGCTTTCGGCGATCCCAAGGCCGCGCGCACGCATGTCATCTACAACGGCGTTGCCGGGCCGGCGGCGGTCGAATCGACCACCTATGACGGCAAGCGCCCGTTGCGGGTGCTGCTGCTCGGCCGCATCAACAGGATCAAGGGGCAGGAGGTGCTGCTGGAGGCGATCACCTCGATGCCGGCAGAGCTGCAGGCGAGGATCGAGGTGCGGCTGGTCGGCGGCGCCTTCGAAAGCACCGAGCGCGAGCATGCGCTGGCCGAACTGGTCGAGACCATGGGCCTCACCGGGCGCGTCAGCGTCCTGCCTTTCATACCCGACCCTTTGGAGCACTACCGCTGGGCCGACATCGTCACCGTGCCGTCGCGGCGTCCGGAATCGCTTGGGCGCGTCGCCATCGAGGCGATGGCCTATGGCCGGCCGCCGCTGGTGTCGGCGATCGGCGGGCTGGTGGAGGTGGTCAGCGACGGCGAGACCGGCTGGCATGTTCCGCCCGGCGACGCAGCAGCTCTTGGCGCGAAATTGCAGGAGATCATCCTGTGGCCGCAGGCCTGGCGCGGTTTTGTCGCTGCCGGGCGCGCGCGCTACGAGGCAATCTTCTCCGAGCCGGTCGCGGCCGCCGCGATCGCGGCGATCGCCGCCGACAAGCTGAAGACGACCATGGCGCGGCCAGGCAGGGCGGGGGCTGCCCGCCAAGCGGAGACACGGTCGTGAAGCTTGCGTTCCCGAGCCATCTGGTTCGACGCCTCGTGCTGATGATCGGCGGCGAGGCGATGCAGAGCGGCTTTCACTTTGCCCTTAATATCATGCTGTTGCACATGCTGTCGGCGCAGGGCTACGGCCTCTTCGCCATCGGCATGGTGATGGGCGGCGTCGGCCTGTCCTATATCAGGTCGCTCACCGCCGTTCCCGCCAGCATCTGGATGAGCAAAAGCGCCAACAGGGCCGGCGTCGATGCCCATGACGTGGCATTCGGAACGGCGGCGCTGATCGTGGCGTTGCTGATGGCCGTCGGCACGGCTGTTCTGATGGATGTCCTTGGCGATCCAAGCGGAATTGCCGCCGGGTGCTTCGTCGGTGCCTGGTCGTTGCGCAGCCATATGCGCACGGCTTTCTTCGCACGTCGCCTGCAGGTGGTCGTTTCCATCAGCGACGGCGCTTTTACAATCGCCGGCATTGTCCTGACCGGGCTGACGATCTGGAAGGTCCAGGACCCGCTGCAGACCGTGTTCTACGCGCTTGCCGCGGCAAATGTGTTTGGCATTTTCGTCCTGGTCCGACTGGCTCGGCGCACAATTCGCATCAGCTTCCGCATGCCGACGCGGCGACGCTACACCAGGCTCTGGCACCAGCTGCGCTGGTCGGCATTCAGCGCGACTACCACCAACATCCAGGGGCAATGTTTGGCGTTGCTGGTCGCGGGCATTGCCGGGCCTGCCGCCTACGCACCGCTGGCGGCGGTCCTGGTGTTGTTTGCCCCGCTGCGCATCATCAGTCTTGCTTTCGTAAACATGACGCAGCCAGACCTCGCCAGGCTGATGCGGAACAACGAAACAGTGCGTGTCTGGGCGCAGGCGAAGATCTGGGCGCTCGTCATGGGGCTCGGCGGCCTGGTTTATGGATGCGCCATCATGTTCGTTCTGCCGACGATTAAATCCCAGGCCCTCCAGGACGCCTCGGTCGGGTTCATCGGGCTTTTCGTGATCGCGAATTTTGTGCCGATCATGCTCTATATCATGCCCCGCATCGTGCTTGAGATACTCGGCGATTTCCGGATCGTCGCATTCACCACGCTGGGCGGCGCGGTTGTCGGGCTGGTACTGATCGCGATCCTGCTGGCGATTGCGTCTCCGCCGTGGGCGCTGGTGGGTTCCGCCGTGTCCGAGATCTTCGTGCTCGCGGCATCATGGTATTTCGCGCATCACCGCATATGGAATCTCGAGCATCCGGATGAGGCACGCGACAGCCGGTTGGGTTCGTGGCGGCGGGCGGTCACGTTCGCGACGGCAAAACGATAGGAGAAGATGAAGATATGGCAGGCCAGGCAGTGCAAAGTGCTGCGGCGACCGGCTTGCCCGAAGGGCAGGCCCTCGATCCCGTAACCGTCGCCGCGAACGATGCCTACACGGCGCGATTGCACACCAGCCTGGAAGCGGCCAGGCCGCTCTGGCTGCGCTACCAGGCGGAGGGCGTGTGCACCGCCCACCAGCAATATGCGTGGGCCGAAGGAATCGTCGCGCGACTGCTGCCGAAAGGTGCGGAAGTGCTCATCGTGGAGGTGAACGACGCCACGACGGGCGCGCCCCGGATGTTGGTGCCGCTGATGCGGCGACCGGCTCCCGGCCATCGGGTGATCGAATGGCTGAGTTGTGGCGTTTGTGACTATTCGGCACCGCTGCTGGCCGATGCGAGCCCGTGGACGAGGCAATCCGCACAGGCCGCGTGGGCGGCGGTGCGTTCCGTGCTGCCGCCGGCGGACCGCATCCACATCACGGGAATTCCGCAAGGGATCAGCGGCGTCGCCAACCCGCTGGCCTTGCTCGCGGCCACGCGCGATTCCCTTCATACCAGCTTCGGCCTCGCCATCGACGGCGACCCTGAAACCGTCCTCAAGCGCCTATGCAGGCCCTCGTTCGTCAAGGCCTTCAACAAGGACTGGCGCCGGATCGAACGGCTCGGCAGCGTGGAACTGGTCGAGGCCAACACTCCGGCTCTGGTGGAGCTCATCTTCGGCAGCCTAGTCCGGATGCGGCTCAGCCGCTTTCGCGAATTGGGCCGTTTCGACCTGCTGACGCAGAGGACGGCTGTCGACTTCTACCGAAACGCCGCCCTCGAGGGTCTGTCGGATGGATCGGTGCGGCTCTTCGGGCTGCGCGTTGGTGAAGCTCTGATCGCCGTCCAATACCTGCTGACCCATGAAGTTACTGTTCATGCTCTGCTGATATCAATCGACCAGGGCGCGGTGCCCAACGTTTCACCGGGGCTTCTGATCATGGGCAAGTTGATGAGCTGGGCGCGCGAGAAGGGTTTCGACTATTTCGACCTGTCGGTAGGCAACCAGAGCTACAAGGAGCATATGGGCGCCACGGGTTCGACCCTGCGCGAGCTTTGCCACGGGACTACGGTGCGGGGCAATGCCGTGACCACCGCCCTCGAGCTCCGCAACCGGACCGAGGTGCTCGTGCGATCCAAACCTCGGCTGCTCAAGACGATCCAGGGACTGATGCGGGGTTTGCGGCGCTTGCGTGGGGGACCGGAATGACAGGACAAGCACGTGGCAAGCCGGGCAATGCAAGTTGTTGCGATGACGGACGATGGGCCGGTTTCGCCGATTGCCGCCAGCGCCGGCGCCGGCGCGCGCTATACGGCGCGGCTGCACACCAGCTTTGAGACCGTCAAGCCGCTCTGGCTGCAACACCAGGCGGACGGCGTCTGCACCGCCCATCAGCACTATGCGTGGGTCGAAGGCATCGCCGCGCGGCTGATGCCCAAGAGCGCGGAACTGCTCGTCGTCGAGGTGAGCGACACTGCGACGAGCGCGCCGGTCATGCTGCTGCCGCTGATGCGGCGCCGGGCCAGCGGCCACCACGTGATCGAATGGCTGAGCTGTGGCGTGTGCGACTATTCGGCGCCGCTGCTGGCGGATGCGAGGCCCTGGACCAGGCAGGGCGCCGACGCCGTCTGGGCGGCGGTTCGCGCCGTGCTGCCGCCGGCCGATCGCATCCACGTCGTGGGAATACCACGGCAGATCCAGGGGGTGGCCAATCCGCTGGCCTTGCTTTCGGCGGCGCGCGACTCCATCCAGATCACCTCCGGCCTCGTCCTGCATGGTGAAGCGGAGACGCTCATCAAACGCATTTGCAGGCCGTCCTTCGCCAAGACGTTCCACAAGCAGTGCCGCGCCTTCGAACGGCGGGGGGGGGGGCGGGGGGGGGGGGGGCGCCCCCCCCCCCCCGCCGCCGGGGGGGGTGGGGGCGCGGGGGGGCGGGGGGGGGGGCGGCGGGGGGGGGGGGGGGGGGGGGG
>NZ_JAMYSA010000040.1:0-58603 GCF_040321735.1 Mesorhizobium sp. M0293 | reverse complement strand
GGATGATATAGTCGTCGGGCTTCTTCAGCTGGGTGCGCTTGCCGACGAGATCGGACGAATCTTGCGTGATGGCATCGACGCGACCTGTCTCCAGCGCGTTGATGAACTCACCGGTGTCCTCGATCGTCACCGGCGTGAACTTCTTGCCGGTCTTGCGGAAGAAGTCGGCGATGTTCAATTCGCCCGTCGTGCCGCTCTGAACGCCGATGGTGGCGCCATCGAGGTCGGCTGCCTTGGTCACGCCGAGATCCTTGCGCACCAGGATGCCCTGGCCGTCATAGAAAACCGTCGGGCCGAAATGGAAGCCCAACTGGAAGGCACGCGTGATGGTCACCGTCACACCCGACAGCAACACGTCGAATTCACCCGCCTGGAGCGCCGGCAGACGCTGTTGCGGCGAGGAATTGGTGAACTCCACCTTTTCCGGATCGCCAAAGACGGTGATCGCCAGGGCACGGCCGTAGTCGGCGAAGAAACCTTGCCAGCGACCGTTGCTGTCCGGCGAGAAGAAGCCGGGTGTCGTGCCGACACCGACCTTGATGGAGCCGCGCTCCTTGATCTTGTCGAGCGTCGGGCCTGCATAGGTCGCGGTCGAAAACAGCCCTGCCGCCACCACCAGCGTCGTCGCCAGAGCCGTCCTCCAACCGGCGCCAGGCCGCATTGCAATCGTCATGTCAGTCAACTCCTGAGGTTCATTGTTGCCAGCCGACCGCGGAACGTCCCCCGCTCTGTTCGACTGCCTCGAAGTTAACTCTATAATTTTTGTAGACTAAGGAACGGCAATCCAATTTTCTGCCTGTCCGGAAAGCAGATTGCTTCGAAAATGCCCATTGGCGGCGAATGCGAACCTGCACCGTTTCCGAATGTGTTTCCCTCGCGAAAGACACGTTCCGGCACGGCTGAAGAAGGAGGTCCCGGGACAAAAAATGGCCGGG
Source organism: Mesorhizobium sp. M0293 (assembly GCF_040321735.1). NCBI lineage: Bacteria > Pseudomonadati > Pseudomonadota > Alphaproteobacteria > Hyphomicrobiales > Phyllobacteriaceae > Mesorhizobium > Mesorhizobium sp. M0293. The sequence goes on along the minus strand of NZ_JAMYSA010000040.1, from coordinate 57,668 downwards.
CTCGAATACGGCCCGGCCAAAAGAAGGTTAAAACCTTCAGAGGGGAACACCGTTCAGCGGAATGGGAGGAAACTGCCGAACGATTTTACCTGTTTGAGCCTATTTCGGTGACTTGGCGACGAATGAAATTCCAAAAATATACAAATGAGCAAAAATTCGTGCTCAGCAACCGTTACAAGCCCGCGGTTCCAGTCTGGAGGAGATCAGCGTAATGGCGGCGTGCCACGTCGGGATGTGAACGCAGTCGGCTTTTGAGCACATTGGTCCCGACATCGCGGAACAATGGGTTGTCGGGATCGCTTGCCGGTCCGCGCGCCTGCGCCGCCAGTTCCTCGGAAAGGCTGAGAAGCGGTATGGTCGCATCGAGCCGCGCGCTGAAAAAGAAGGGAACGGAAATCCGCTCGACGCCGGCAGGCGGCGTCACGACGCGGTGCACGGTGGCGCGCAGGTAGCCATTCGATGCCAGTTCGAGCAGTTCGCCGATGTTGACGACCAGCGTTCCGGGGATCGGGTCGACATTCACCCAGCTTCCATCATACTCGACCTGCAGCCCCTTGTTGTCGTCCTGCAGCAGCAGGGTCAGGAAGCCGCCATCCTTGTGCGCGCCGACGCCCTGGTCGCCTTCGGTCGCATCACGGCCGGGATAGCGCACGATCTTCATGCGATGGTTGGGCGAGTCGCGGTAGATCGCGTCGAAGGCGTCCTCGGGCTGATCGAGCGACAGCGCGAAGGCCTTCAGCAAGCGGGTCGCCACTGCCGTCGCCTTGATCTGCCACGCCAGCAGCGCCGGCTTGAGATCCGGCAATGCCTGGGGCCATTGGTTCGGCCCTTGCAGCCGCGTCCAGGGCGCAATTCCAGGTCCTTGCTGTATGGGCTGGCGCTCGACGCCGATGTCGAGTTGCTCGCGCCAGTCGGCCGCGCCCTTGGTCAGTTCGCCGCCGGCGCGGGTGTAGCCGCGAAACTGCTGGGATTTGACCATTTCGATCGCCAGCTTGTCGGCCTCGGGCAACGCGAAGAACCGGCGCGAGGCATCGAGCACGTCGTCGATCTCCGAGGCGGAAATCCCGTGGCCGCTGAGGTAGAAGAAGCCGACATCCCGGGCCGCCGTACGCAGGTCCAGGAGAAAGGTACGATATTCGGACGCACCTTGTTGGAGACGGCTCAGATCGAGCACCGGCACAATTCTGGGCATGGTCAGGTTCCTTCTTTTCTCTGCCTTGTGGATCTAAGCAGCTTTCAATTCTCTCTCGCCCTCCGCCTGATCGAGCGCCTGGTCGAGATCACGGATGATGTCGTCGGGATGCTCGATGCCGATCGACAAACGGACATAGCCGGGCGTCACGCCGGTCGCGAGTTGGTCTTCGGGTGAAAGCTGGGAATGCGTCGTGGTCGAAGGGTGGATTGCCAACGATCTTGCGTCGCCGATATTGGCAACGTGATACAGCAGCTTCAGCCCATTGATGAAGCTGCGCCCCGCCTCGCGGCCATCCTTCAGCTCGAAACCGACCAGGGCGCCAAAGCTGCCGTTTCGCAGATAGTAGTCGGCCCGCCGTTTCTCTTCACCCGACTGGTAGCGCGGGAAGATGACGCTCGAGACTTTCGGGTGGGCCTTCAGATATTCCGCCACCTTGATCGCATTCTCGCTATGCTGGCGAATGCGGAGCGGCAGCGTCTCCAGCCCCTGCAGCAGCTGGAACGCGCTGAAGGGGCTGATCGCGGCGCCGATATCGCGCAACAGCACGGTCCTGATGCGCACGATATAGGCGACGGGTCCGAGCGGCTTGACCGCCTCCACCCAGATCTTGCCATGATAGCTCGGATCCGGCTGGTTGAGCGTGGGAAAGCGCTCGGCATGCTCTTCCCAGGGAAAATTGCCGCCGTCGATGATGAGGCCGCCAATCGTCGTGCCGTGGCCGCCGATATATTTGGTGGCGGAGTAGACGACGACGGCAGCACCATGGTCGAACGGCCGCAGAATCAGCGGCGCCGCCGTGTTGTCGACGATGAGCGGCACGCCGAGCGACCGGCCAATGTCGGCGACTTCCTTGATAGGGAAGACATGCAGCTTGGGATTGGGCAGCGATTCCGCGTAGTAGGCGCGTGTTCGCGCGTCGGTGGCGCGGCGGAAATTCTCTGGATCGGACGGATCGACGAACCGCACCTCGACGCCGAAATGCTTCAGCGTTGCGGCAAACAGCGCCCAGGTCCCGCCATAGAGATCGGTCGATGAGACAATGTTGTCGCCGGCCCCGGCGAGGTTGAGAACCGAATAGGCGGAAGCAGCCTGTCCGGACGAAACGGCCAACGCCGCGGCACCGCCTTCGATCGCCGCAATGCGCTGCTCGAAGGCGTCTTGTGTCGGGTTGGATACGCGCGTGTAGATGTGTCCGTCCTCATCGAGCGAGAACAGCTTGTCGGCATGATCCGTGTCCCGGAACTGGTACGATGTCGTCTGGTAAATCGGCACCGCAACCGCCCCTGTCGCTGGGTCGGAACGGTATGTGCCGCCATGCAGGGCCAGCGTTTCGGGTGCAAGGTTCTCGAGCGTCATCGTCAATTCTCCGGTTCAAGCGATGGGAACGAGTTCGGCGTGGCCCTGGGCCGCGAGGAGGTCGGCATGATGGCGTTGGGCGACATCGGGATGTGAACGCAGCCGGCTCTTCAGGGCGTTCTGCCCGGAATTGCGGAACAGCGGATTTTGCGGATCGCGCGTGATGCCGCCGGCTTGCGCTTTCAGATGAGGAGCGAGTTCCAGCAAGGGCACCTCGGCATCGAACGGCGCGCCCAGGAAGAATGCCACCGAGAGCCGATCGGCACCGGCCGGCGGCGTGACGACGCGGTGAACCGTCGCCTTCAGATAGCCGTCCGTCGCCATTTCGAGGAGTTCGCCGATGTTGACGACGAACGTGCCCGGGCGCGGCTCTGCGTCGATCCAGCCGCTCTCGGTTTCAACTTCCAGTCCCTTTTGCTTCTCTTGCAGCAGCAAGGTCAGAAAACCGCTGTCCTTGTGCGCACCGACGCCTTGCTCGCTCTCGGTCGCATCACGGCCCGGATAGCGGATGATCTTGATGAGGTGATTGGGCGTGCCGCGATAGATCGAGGCAAAGACGTCCTTGTCCTGCTCGAGCGCGATGGCAAAGGCCTGCAGCAGCCTGGTCGACAGGTCGGTGAGTTCCGATTGCCAGTTGAGCAGCACTGGCTGCAGCTCGGGCAGAGCGTTCGGCCATTGGTTAGGACCCTCCAGCCGGGTCCAGACAGGCAGCTTGGGATCGAGAGGGAAGGCCGGCGCCTCGGAGCCTATATCGACCTGCTCGCGCCAGTCGCGCTGACCCTTGGTCCGTTCCTGGCCGACACGGTTATAGCCGCGAAAATGTGGCGAGTTGACCATTTCGATTTCGAGCTTGGCAGCCTCGGGAAGCCCAAAGAATTGCCTGGAAACGCGCAGCACATCATCGATCTGCGACTGGGCGATTCCATGCCCTGTCAGGTAGAAAAAACCGACGTCGCGGGCGATCGACCGCAGGTCCTCCAGAAAGGAATGCCGTGACGCGGACCCGCCGTCAAAGCGGGAGAAATCCAGAATGGGCAATTGGCGAGGAGAAGTAGAATCGGCCATTGGCAAGCACTCTGGATATGGATAACGCGTTTAAGGTGACACGCTGAGCGTCCCGATCAAAGCAACGGATGATCCAATCTGAGGGCGCATGAAAGAAAGTCAGCGCTGCATATTATCGCTTTCCGGAAAATAATATTTTTGGCGGCTATTCTCTGCACGATGCGTCTGCCGGATTTCCTTCGACTATCCCTTAGTCATGAGACAACGCTAACCACGGCGCGACACCTTCCTCGTTTCGCCGCACCGATCGCAAAGCACCTCTATTCCGCGGCCGCCCGGTTGATCTGCTCGCGGCTGCGCTCCCAAGACAGGCCTGGGACCGCCGCCAGCAACGCACGCGCATAGTCGGATTGGGGTCGCGTCAACACCTGCTCCGCCGGTCCATCCTCGACGATCTTGCCGTTCTGCATGACGACGATGCGGTCGGCGATCGCCGAGGCGACACGCAGGTCGTGCGTGATGAACAGCATCGACAGGCCGAGGTCGCGTTTGATTTCCGCCAGAAGGTCGAGGATCTGCGCCTGTATCGAGACATCCAGGGCCGAGACCGGCTCGTCGGCGACGAGCAGATCGGGCTCAAGCATGAGTGCTCGCGCCAGGCCGATGCGCTGCCTTTGGCCTCCCGAGAAAGCGTACGGAAATCGATCGGCCGCACTGGGATCAAGCCCGACGCGGACAAGAAGACGGGACATGCGCTCCTCGGCCCTCTCGCGCGAAAGGCCGTTGACTATGGCGGCTTCGGTCAGGATGCGGCGGACGCGATGGCGAGGATTGAGGGAGGCGAAGGGATCCTGAAACACCATCTGGATACGCGGACGCAAAGTCCGTTCGCGTGTCGTCCCGGCGAGATCACGCCCGTCAAAGCGCAGGCTGCCTTCATCCCAGTCGGCCAGCCCTACAACGCATTGGCCGAGCGTCGTCTTGCCCGAACCGGATTCACCGACCAAGGCGACCGTCTCGCCTGGCCCGATTGTCAGGCTGACGCCGTCGAGTGCCCTGGTGGCGGATATTTGCCGCCGCCATGGCGCGCGGCGATCGCGATAGGTCTTGGTCAGCCCGCGGACCACGAGAAACGGATCCCCTGCGTCCTGTCTGTCCGTTGCATTGGCATGCAGAACCGGAACGGCTTCGATCAGGCGGCGTGTGTAAGGCTGCGACGGCGCTTCGAGGACATCATGCGCTCGGCCGGCCTCAACCACCCGCCCCTCCTTCATCACCATGACACGGTCGGCAATGTCGGCGACCACGCCGAAATCATGCGTAATGAACAGGATCGCGAGGCCGAGCCTTTCGCGGATTTCAAGGATCAGCCGCAGGATTTCAGCCTGGGTCGTGACGTCGAGCGCGGTGGTCGGCTCATCGGCTATCAGCAGGTCCGGGTCGTTGGCGATCGCCATGGCGATCATCACCCGTTGCCGCTGCCCGCCCGAAAGCTGGTGCGGGTAGCGGTGGATGATCGTCTCCGGATCCGGAAGCCTGGTTGCCCGCGCCAGCTCCAGCACGCGAGCGGCGCGCGCCCTGCGGTCACCACCGTCATGCGCGGCGAGCGCTTCCTCGATCTGGCGACCGATGGTCAGCACCGGATTGAGCGCGCTCATCGGTTCCTGGAAGACAAAGCCTATGCGCTTGCCGCGCAGCAGCCGAAACGAGGCCTCGCTGATCCCGGCGACGTCGCGGCCGTCGAAACGGATCGCACCGGCGGCGACCTGAAGCTGCTTCGCCGGCAACAGACCGGCAATGGCCGCTGCCAGTATGGATTTGCCGGACCCGGATTCGCCAACCAGGCAGAGCACTTCGCCACGGTCGATGCGCAACGACACGCCCTCTACGGCCAATGCCCGATCGGCATCGACCGGCAACGCGATGGAGAGATCGTCGATCTCGACCAGAGCCGTCATGCGCGCCCGCCGCGATTGCTGTTTCGAGGGTTGAGCCAATGGTTCAGGCCGTCGCCGACGAGGTTCAGGGAAAGAACGGTGAGGAAGATCGCCAGGCCCGGAATGGTCGACAGCCACCAGTTGACGCGAAAGGCGGTCCTGCCGGTGCCGAGCAGATAACCCCAGGAGACGAACTCGCGATTGCCCAGACCAAGGAAGCTGATGCCGGACTCGATCAGGATGACGGTCGCCGTCATCAGCGAAGCGGCGACGATCACCGGCGACAGGACGTTAGGAAGGATGTGCCCGCAGATGATGCGGGCAGTCGACAGCCCGCCAACCCGTGCCGCCCGCACGAAGTCCTGGTTCACGAGGCTGAGCACCTCGGCCCGCACCAGCCGTGCGATCTGCGGCCAGCTGACGATTGCAATGGCCAGGATGATCGAGGTCAACGAAGGCGCGATGATCGCAACGATGACGACCGTCAGCAGGAAGCTCGGGATGGTCTGGAAGAACTCGGTGAACCGCATGGCGACGTCATCGACCCAGCCGCCGAAATAGCCGGCGACAGCACCTATCGCCGTGCCGAAGGCGACGGCGAGCAGCGTCACCGCCAAAGCGATCAGCAGCGTGACCTGTGCCCCGTGGGCGATGCCGGCCGCAAGATCGCGGCCTAGCATGTCGGTGCCGAACAGATGACCCGGACTGAAGGGCGGCAGGTTCGGACGGGCGACCATGCGCCAGGGATCGCCCGGAAAGAGAATGCCGGCGAAGACCGCCATCAGCAGGATCGCGATCAGGATCAGCGCGCCGGCAACGGCGCCCGGATGCCTGAGGAACGAGCTTCGCAGAAGGGCCATGGCCTCAAGCCCCCAGTTCGATGCGCGGATCGGCGGCAACGTAGAGAAAATCCGCGACCAGATTGATGACGACGACGATCGCCGAGGTGATGAAGAAGATCGCCAGCAGGAGGTTGTAGTCGCGCTGCATGAGGGCATCGAAGGCGAGACGCCCGACGCCTGGCCAGGCGAACACCGTCTCGATCAGGATCGACCCGCCGATCAGTTGTCCGGCTTGCAAGGAGGCGAAGGTGATGATCGGCAGCAGCGCGTTCCTCAGAACATGCTGGCGCCAGATCAGGCCCGGTTTCAGACCCTTGGCCCAGGCGGTGCGGACAAAATCGCGATCGAGCACGTCGAGCACCGAGGCGCGCGTCACGCGCATGTAGATGGCCATGTAGAACAGGCCGAGCGTCAGCGCCGGAAGAATGAGATGAAGGGCGACATCCCCGACAAGCGAGAGGTCCGACCCGCCCTCGCCTACTGTCTGCATGCCGTAGGATGGCAGCCAGTTCAGCCAGACCGAGAACAGCAGGATCGCCATCAGGCCGGTCCAGAACAGCGGCATGGCAAAGAACATCACCGAAATGCCGGTGAGCACGGTGTCGAGCAAACTACCGGCGTGCCGGGCGGCGATCGACCCGAGCGTAATGCCGGCCGTCAGCGCAAAACCAAATGCCGTCAAGGTCAGAAGCAGCGTCGCCGGCAGCCGTTCGGCGATGATGTCGATGACAGGACGCTGGTCCCGATAGGACTGGCCGAAGTCGAGACGCGCCAGCGACTTGGTGTAGATCCACAATTGCTCGGGAACAGAACGATCGAGCCCGAGGTCATGGCGCAGTTCCTCGACAAAGGCCGGGTCGGCCGCGCCCTGATCTCCGGCCAGTACCGATGCCGCATCTCCGGGTGCCAGCCGAAGCAGTACGAAGTTGAGGACGATAACGCCAAACAGAATGAGAACCGCGCGGGCAGCCCGTCCCGTCAGGAAGCCAAGACGACCCATCTCATCCGGCTCCGCGGCTATTTCGCCAGCCAGACATCGGCGAAATTCTCGTCGGTGCCGAGACCGGTGGTGATCAGGTTGCGGACCTTGGTTCGGTAGAGCGTCGGAAAGACGATGTCGTGCGTCCAGATGAGCGGCACGTCCGCGGAAATGATCTTCTGGGCTTGCGAATAGAGCGTCTTGCGCTTGTCGAAATCATTCTCATGCGCGGCATCGGCGAGAAGCTTGTCGACGGCCGGGTTGGAATAGCCATGCACGTTGCCGCCGGTCGTGCCCGCATTGTCGCCTTGCAGCGTGGTATAGGCGTAGCTGATGCCAATCGCCGGGTCGGGCGTGGTGTAGACAAAGTTCTCGGCAAGATCATAGTCGAAGGTGGTGAGCCGCTTGAACCATCCCGGCACATCGGTTGCCACGATGTTGACCTTGATGCCGACAGGCGCCAGCGCCTCCCGGATATATTCCGCCTCGCGCTGCCACAGCTCGCCATAGGGCAGAGGAACGAACTGCAGTTCGAAACGCACACCGTTACCGTCGGGTTTCAGGCCAACCTCGTCGAGGATGGCATTTGCCTTGGCTGGATCGAATTCATATTTCGTTTCGACCGATGAGTCCTTGAACCGCGACAGGCGCGACAGCGGACCGTTGGTCTCGTGGCCGAATCCGCCAAAGATCGTGTCGATGATGAACTGGCGATCGATCGCATGCGCGATCGCCTGGCGCACACGCGCATCATCGAGGGGCTTGTGGCGATTGTTGAGGTGGATGTAGCCGACCGGTTGAAGAAATTCCCAGCCTGCTTCGGTCAGTTGCACGCCATCGAGCCCGGCCAACCGCGTGATGTCGAAATTCTCGACGTCGCCTGCGCGCAGGACATCGACCTGGCCGGTTTCGAAGGCGACCGCGCGGCTGTTGGCGTCAGGGATGACATGGAAGAAGATGTCGTTCAGATGGGGTTTGCCGGCATCCCAATAGTCAGGGTTGCGGACAAGGTGGATGAATGACCCCTTCTTCCACTCCGCGAATTTGAACGGACCGGTGCCGATGAACTTGCTGTTTGCCTCGGCAGTGCGGAAGTCCGTCACCCCCTCATAGAGATGGGCCGGCAGCACGGCGGTGTTGTGCACATAGATGAAGGCCGGGTACGGCGCCTTGAGCGTGAACACCACGGTGTAGTCGTCCGGCGTGGCGATATCCTTCACCTCCGCCAGATTGAGCCGCGAGCGGGCCTGAAGTGCGGGCAGGAATTTCTGGAAGCTGAAGACCACGTCCTTGGCCGTGAAGGGCTGGCCGTCATGCCATTTGACGTCGTGGCGCAGGTTGAAGGTGTAGACCAGGCCGTCATCGGAAATCGACCAGCTCTGCGCCAGCCTCGGCAGCGGCTTCAGATCGGCCGAGTAGGTCAACAGGCTTTCGTAGATCTTGTTGCCGACATAGGTCGTCGGGCCGAGACGATTGACGCCGACATTGACCGTCGGCGGCTCGGGCTGAACGATCAGGTTGAGCGTCCCGCCTGCCTCCTGTGCCGCCAGTCCGGTCAGCGTCAGGAGCGTGACTGCTAGAGACAGCATGAGGGTGCGCAACAGGCGGGAGATCATTGTGAATTCACCTTGTCGAATGATTGATCGCGGGGCCTGAGATGTCGCCCCGCGGGATAGTGTGGTTCCGCAGGATGGCGCGCCTGACCTGCCTCTAGCGAACTGCGGCGCCAGTTTGTGTACTAAGATTATAGACAAAGGGGATTATGATAAGGGAACGCGCTTCACCGATATCGGGCAGAGCGAATATTTTTCCCAATATCCGTGCTGAAATGAGAGCGAATTGCCTGATGGCGGGCGGTCACGACAGGCCCACCGGGTCGCGCCATCTGGTTATGATATCGACGGCGAACGTGGAGAACACGAACGATACCGCGGCGAAGACCGTCGTGCCGATGACGACCGGAAAATCGCCTTCTAGTGCCGAGTTGATGGCCAGCCGGCCGACGCCATCCAGCCCGAAGATCGTCTCGGTGACGATCGCACCGCCCATGATGACGGCGAGTTCCAGACCGCCGAGCGTGATCACCGGATTGAGGGCGGCCTTCAACGCATGATCGTAGTAGACCCGCCATTCCGGAACACCCTTGGCGCGCGCGGTCCTTATGTAGTCCTCGCCAAGGATCTCGAGCATGCTGGCGCGAACCAGCTGCTGGAAAATGCCGATCTCGGCAAGCGCCAGTGTCAGCCACGGCAGCGCCAGATGACGGGCCCATTCGAATGGGTCTTCCGTCAGCGGAACGTAGCCGCTGCTTGGAAACCAGAAGATCCCATAGTTAGAGAGCTGGAAGAACAGGAAGTAGGAGATCAGGATGCCGGAGAGGAACGTCGGCACCGACAGGCTCGCATAGGCGAAGCCCGATATCAGCCTGTCCAGCCAGGAGCCTTGCCGGCGCGCGGCAATCACGCCAAGCAGGATCGAAAACGTCATCCAGATGACGACTGCACCAAGGGCGAGCGATAGCGTCACTGGCACCTTGGACAGGATGAGATCGGTCACCGGTGTCTGCTTGCGGAAGGAGTAGCCCAGCGCCGGCGGCCAGTGAGCAATCCCCATCGGCGCGCCCTGGATATCAGGACCGCGGTAGAGATAGTACCACAGCTGCAGATACCATGGCTCGTTGAGCCGCAGCGCGTGCGCTATGGCATCGATCGCCTGCTGGCTGGCGTTGCGCGGCGCCAGCATGGCGGCCGGATTGCGATAGGCTATGCGGGTGATGAAGAACGCGATCACCAGCACGATGAGGAGCGTCGAGAGCGCCCTGAAGATCAGCCCGCCTGTATACCGGATCATCGCGTCACCCGCTGCGGCGATGGGGATCGAGGACGTTGCGCAAGCCGGCGCTCAGCGTGTTGAATCCGGCTACGGTGAGAAACAACGCGATGCCGGGGCCGAGCAGGAACCAGGGCTGTAACTGGTAGAGGGAGGAGCGCTGCGCCTCGGCGATCATGTTGCCCCAACTCGGCTGCGGCGCCTGCACGCCGACGCCGAGGAAGGAGAGCGTCGCTTCGGCGATGATGTTGGTCGGCAGTTGCACCGCCCAGTAGACCAGGATCACCGGCGCGATGTTCGGCAGGATTTCCCTCACGATGATCCTGGTCTCCGAGGCGCCGATCGTCTGCGCGGCCTCCACCAACGGGCTGCGGCGCAAGACGAGCACAAGGCCACGCGTCAGCCGGGCGAAATACGTCCACGAGAACAGGGTTATGATCAGGACGACCACCAGCGAGGGCGCGACCAGCGGCTTGCCGTCGGCGCCCCGGTTCAGCGACAGAAGGCTGAGCGCGGTGACGATGAACGGGAAGGACAAAGCGACGTCCACGGCCTGCGAAATGATGCGGTCGACACGGCCGGCAAGAAATCCGCTGACGAGGCCGATGGCGGTGCCGATGATCATGGCAAGCGTGGTCGCCGGGATGGCGATGGCCAGCGACACGCGCGCGCCGTAGAGCGTCCTCACCAGCACATCGCGGCCATTGCCGTCGGCGCCAAGTGGAAATTCGAGCGTGGGGCCGGTCGGCAGCCCCATCTCGGTCAATGCGGTATCGCGGAACTGCTCGGTCATCCCGTGCCCCAACAGCCATGCGACCACGGGCGCCAGCAGCGCACCGGCGGTGACAAAGCCTATGATCAGCGCGCCAATGCGGAAGGAACGCTCGCGCAGCAGTGCATGGAGAAGCAGCGACCTGTATGATTTCACGACCTCGCCATGTCCTAGCAGGACATGATCCTGGACGGACGCCAGGGCACGGATCTCAGGCATGCGCGGCGATCCGCTCGGGAACCGGGTTGCGCTGCAAAGCCTTGCCGGGGATCGCGTCTATCAGCCGGATTGTGTAGGGGTGCCGGGGAGCGCCGAAGACACGGGCTGTCTCGCCGGCTTCCACGATGACGCCCTTCTCCAGCACGATGACGCGGTCGCACAGTTCCGACACGACACCCAGATCGTGCGAGATGAACAGCAGCGACAGGCCTCGCTGCCGGCGAATGGTCTGCAGCAATTTGATGATCTTTGCCTGTGTCGTGATGTCGAGTGCCGATACCGGCTCGTCGGCGACGATCAGCGACGGTTCGAGCGCAATGGCGCGCGCGATGGCGACGCGCTGCCGCTGGCCACCTGAAAGCTGGGCCGGGAAACGGTCGAGCACGTCGTCGGGAAGTTCGACATCGCGCACCAGATCTTGCACGCGCCTGCGTATCGCTGCTGCGTCCAGTCTGGTGCCGATGATGAAGGGTTCCGCCAGAATGGACCGGATGCGCCGCCGCGGGTTGAGGCTGGAATAGGGGTCTTGGAAGATGACTTGTATGTCCGATCGTAATTGCCGGTCGAAAGCGACGCCGCCGGCACCCGGACGGGAATAGCTACGCTCACGCAACGAGATGCTGCCTTCGTCCGGCTGGTCGAGGCCGGCGATCAGCCGGCCGATCGTCGACTTACCGGAACCGGATTCGCCGACGAGGCCGACAATCTCGTTCTCGCGGACGCTGAACGAGATATCCTTAAGTACTGGCCTGATCAGAGCGCCCGCAGCGGAGCGGCCTGCGAAGGAACGCGCGATTGCCGCGACGGAAAGCAGGTCGGGCGCCACAGGCAAGGGTGGCCGCGCCGCGCGTGCGACAAGGCCGCCAAGTCGCGCCGCACCGAGCAGCTCCCTGGTGTAGGCCTGGCGCGGTGCCTGGTAGATCAGCTCGGCCGGCGCCTGCTCCACCACCCGTCCCGCACGCATCACCAGGACATCGTCGGCAATGTCCGAAACGACGGCCAGATCGTGGCTGATGAAGATCATTGCCGTGCCATGGTCCTGCTGAATTCGCTTCAGCAGATCGAGGATCGACGCCTGCACGGTCACGTCGAGCGCCGTCGTCGGTTCGTCGGCAATGATGAGGCCGGGATTGAGCGCGATCGCCGCGGCGATCATCACACGCTGGCGCATGCCGCCGGAGAACTGCCTGGGATAGTCGTTCACACGGGCCGAAGGATCGGGGATACCGACATCGGCCAGAAGATCGAGAACGCGCTGACGCAATTCCCCGCGTCCCACCCTGTGGTGGGCGGTGATCGCTTCGGCGATCTGCTGGCCGATGGTCTTCAGTGGATGAAGGTTGCTGAGCGGATCCTGGAAGATGAAGCCGATGTCGGCGCCTCGCCGCCGGCGCAGGTCGCCGGCGCCGAGGCCCAGTATCTCATCACCCTTGTGCAGGACGCTGCCGCGTACGCTCGCCGCCGGCGGCAGAAGGCCGGTGGCGCCGAGCAGCGACACGCTCTTGCCCGAGCCCGATTCACCGACGATGGCGAGCGTCCTGCCCGGCTCGACGGAGAACGAGACGCCATGCACCACGTCCACGCCGCCGAATGCGACGCGCAGATAGGCGATGGAGAAGATGGGCACGCGCGCCTCCTTTTGCCGGTCCGGGCTTGCTACTGCTTGAGAGCGATGTTGGTGATGTCGGCATTGACTGCCAGCGACGACCATACCCAGTTGGCGAGACGATCGGAGGTGACCACGACCTTGCGCTTCTCGAACAGCGGGATCCAAGGCAAGTCGGCGGAGACGAGCTGGTCGGCCTTCGTCCAGATCGGTCCCGGATCGTCGGATGGATAAGCCTGCGCCGCGAGCTTGTTGAGCGCCGGATTGCTGTAGCAGATGGCGTGGACATTGCCGGTGCCACAAGGTGCCGCGTCCGAATTCAGCCAGCCGCCGAGCAGCATGCGCGTGCTCGGTCCCTGCCAATCGGGAGAGAAGGTGCCGCCCAGGGAAAGATCCCAACGGCTCTTCGGATCCTGGATGAAGGCGTACCACTGCGTCGGCGGGATCGGGATCAGGTTGAGCGTGATGCCCGCCGCCTCCAGATCCTCCTTCGCGGTCACGGCGATGGCTTCGAACTGTGCGTTGCCGCGATAGATGGCGTCAAATGCAATGCCGTTCGGATAGCCCGCCTCGGCAAGCAATTGCTTGGCCTTGGCCGGATCGCCCCTGTAGCTCTCGGTCGGGTACGGATCGAACTTCTCGAAACCAAGGATGGTGGAGGTGATGATCTGGGTGAGCGGCACAGCGCCGATCGAACCGGCCTGCGTCTGCGCCAGATGCTCACGGTTCACCGCATAGGTCAGCGCCTGCCGGACCTTCAGCTTGCGCAGCGCCTCGGCTCCGTCGCTCTTGACCTCCGGCCGCTGATTGAAGGTGATGAAGTTCGCCGATCCACTGTTCGTCACATGGATGTTGGGGCTCTTCTGCGACAGGAAGCGCTGGATCGTCGGGATGGGCGGGATATCGAGATAAAGCGACAGATCGGCCTCGCCGGCGATGATCTTCTGGACGACGCTGTCCTCGCTGTTGGCGGTGAAGTCGATGTCGATCTCATCGGCATAGGCCTTGCGCGCCTGGTCGGACTCCGGCTTGAAATTCTTTGCCTTCTTCAGGACCAGCTTCTGACCCTGCTCGTAGGTGTCGACATAGTAGGGGCCGCTGGACGGCAGGTTCTTGCGCGACTCCAGCGAGTCCGGGAAATATTTGGACGCGATCTCGGGCGCCACCGGCGACACGAAGTTCATCGAAAGGATGTTGAGGAAATCGTAGTTCTTGGTATCCGATTTGATGACCAGCGTGTGCTCGTCGGGAGCCGAGACACCGGCAATCTCATGCGTGTCGGTGAAGGCCTTGGTTGCCGCCAGATCGCCCGTCGGCACTTTCGCGAATTCCTTGCAATAGTCGACGAAGCCGGAGATCACGAGGTTGAAATAGTTGATGGCGGCGACCTGCTTGTTGGGATCGCAGAAGCGCTTGACGCCATAGACGAAATCGCTGGCGACGATCTTGCGTTCGGTCGAACCCGAGAAGAAAACGTCGTCCTTCAGATGGAAGGTGTAGACCTTGCCGTCGTCGCTGATGTCCCAGGACTTGGCGAGATCCGGTACCAGAGTGGTGTCCTCCTTGAGGCCGGCGGGCGAGCCCGGATAGGTCACCAGCTGACGCGTCGTCGCGCGCAGGATTTCCCAGGAATCGATGCTGTAGCCGGTAAGCGGATCGAACGCATCGAGGTCGGACTGGATCGAAGCAATCCGCAGAACCCCACCAGGCTTCAGATCTTCCGCCTGCGTGGAGGCACCAAGTGCAGAAAATACCATCAGGCCGGCGGCAACACCTTTGGATAGATTGCGCGCAACTTTTGTTGCCATTACTTCTCTCCAGTTAGCAAGAAATTCTTCGTACTACCATTGCAGTAAGCGATTGTAATTTAGAGATAAAATTGTCTATTTTTCAGTGCAGCTTTCAAATTGCATTTTATATTAGCGTCGCCTGTCAAAACATTGTTCCGGAATGCGGCAAGGCTGGCGCCGTGAACAGCGCGTCGAGCGTTTCGACCGCGGCGCTGTCGAAGGCATTGAGGCGCCCCGTCTGCGCGAGTTGCCACCATTTCACGCCGCCGAGATAGGCCGCCGAAACCGTAGCCACATCGGTCACAACGGCGGCGGACAGATTGGTGCGCTCGGCCCCCTCTGGCGAGAGGCGCAACCGGGTCGTGTTCTCGGGCAGGATGGCGTCGGAGACTTCCAGCACGACGCTGTCCCGTCCGGCATAGGTTCTAGCGGTCAGGGCCTTTTCCACGTCCAGGAGCCGCAGCCATGTTTCGTCGCGCACCGCCGATACGCGAACGCTCCGAAAATCCTCGAACAGCCATGGCAGCAGATCGTCCGCGGGACGGCTCCAGAAGACGATGCGATGCGGCAGGTCGACCGCCAGCAGATGCGCGACCAGCGCGATATAGGCGGCCGGACTGTAGGCCACGATATCGTCGACCACGATGGTGCGTTCCGAGCTGGTGAACCAGCTGTCGAGGCCGACAGGGTGATAGCGCACGAACCCGGTTTCCGAGCCTTTCTCGCCGTGAATGGCGACATAGGCCGGCGCGCCGCTGTTGGCCTGCCGCAACGCCTGGAAATCCCACCAATAGGACGAGCGCGTGATGACGCCTGCGCGCGGAGCCGACTGGCCTGCATAGATGCGCGCCTGTACTGCCCAGGCATCGTCACTATCGATCAGCCGAACCTGGTCCCTGGACATCAGGCCTGCCCGCAGACGCGCGCGCTGCGTGTCGACCTCGAAGCTGACGGACGTGTTGGCGATCGCATAGCCGAAATTGCCGTAGATGCGCGCATCGGAGGCCCGCAAGGTGGCCGCCGCCTCACCCTGCTCGCGCGCCGCGCGAAGCTGCGCCTTGAACAGCGCCGTGGCCGCGCCACGCCGCGTATGGGTGGGCAGCACGCCGACATGGGTGACGGCGGCCTGCGGCAGCCAGGCGCCGCCGGGAACCGCCATCCGTCCCGAATAGGAGTCGGTGGTTCCGACGAGCGTCTCACCGTCAAAGGCGCCCCAGGTGCGATCCGGCTCGAACAGTCTGTCGATCAGCGTGTCGTCGATCGGGCCGAGCGGCGGCAGGCCGACCATGGCCGTGCGGAAGGTGCGCGCGGCCTGCGCGAGTTCGGCCTTCCCGGTCAGAAGGCGCACATCCGATATCATGACGCCTTCCGCCTGGGCACGGCTTCAGGCCTCTGCTCATCCGGCTTGTGCGCTTCCGGCTGGGGCGGCTGCGCGTAGGTGCGCGGCCTGGGCAGCGTTTCGGCCAGCAGATATGTGCCGACCTCGCGTGCCCGGTAGGAGACCGGGTCATGGACGGTGTGGGTGCGCGCGTTGCGCCAATAGATGTCGAGGCCATATTTGTTGGCCGTCGAGCGCGCACCCGTCGCCTCGAAGATGCGCGCCGTCACGTCGAGCACGACGTCGTTGGCGACGATCTTGCCCTGGTCGATAATCGTTGCGAGTTCGCCCCATTGTTGCCCGGTAATTGATGAGCCGGCATGCAGTGCCGCCTCGTAGAGCGCAGCGGCCTTGTCGGCTATCGCGATGCCCGCCGCTACGCCTGCGGAGAGCCGGCCGAACAGCACCAGATGGTAGGGATCGTCGATCGCTCGTTCCAGCCCGGACTCCGGCCAAGGCCGGCCAAAGCGGCGGACATGATCGGCGGCGGCGGCAAGGGCTCCCTCGGCGATGCCGAGATAGAAATTGATGAAGATGAGCTGGCTGAACAGGACGCGCAGGCCGTCGCGCAACTCGACATCGCCCTGATAGTCGTCGAGGGCGCTGAGCAACTCGTCCTCGAAGACCTCGACACGGTCGAAAGTGACGCTTCCGCTCGCCGTTAGCCTCTGGCCGAGATTGTCCCAGTCGGAACCGAAGCTGATGCCCTTGCGCGTCGGCGGGATCTGGTAGTGGGCGCGTTTGCCGTTGTCCCACAGGCTGACGGTGATGACCTGCGCCACCGACGCGCCGGTTGCGAAAGTGCGCTTGCCGTTCAGGAAGCGGCGGCCGCCAACATGCTCGATCTCATTCCACTGGTCGCGAGGATTGCTGACGCCGCCCTGGAACCAGCCTTGTGAACCGACGCCGCGGGCCGTCTTTTCCCACTGCTGGCGCGTGCCGAGAATGTAGGTCCAGACACCGTTGGAATAGTGATAGGCGATCAGCTGCCCGATCGAGCCATCGGCGGCGGCGATGATGCGGCTGATCTTGAGCGCCTGGACAAGGTTTGCGCCGGCGCCGCCGAATTCGCGCGGTGCCGCGAGACCAAGCAGGCCACTGTCGCGCAGCAGCGCCAGTTCTTCCACCGGGTCCTTGTTGGCCCTGTCGCGTTCGAGCGCCGTCGCCGCGAGTTGCCTCGCCACGTCGCGGGCCTTCTCGGCCCAGGTCTCGAATTCGGCGTCGCTGAGGCCGGGATAGATCTGGATGTCCGACATTGTCTTCTCGTCATGCTCCATTGTCGCGGCCACCAAAGACCAGACATGCTTCAGGCTGCGAGCAGCCCCTTCAAGGTTCGCCAGTGCGCCTTCGGCGAAATGCCGCTCACTCGGCCGCCTCGGCTGTTGCACCCCAGCTCGAGCGGTCGCGCGCGGCTGCTCCCGGATGGTCGTCGCGCAGCAGGCGCTGTCCCTCGCCCTGGAAGCGCTCGCGGATCGTTGTGCCGGGTGCGCCCCGTTCGCGGATGCGGCCCCGCCGCCGCAGTTCCGGCACCACGAATTCGATGAAATCCTCGAATGTGCCCGGGCTGACGACATAGGCGAGATTGAAGCCGTCGACACCGGATTCATCGGCGATGCGTTCAAGCTCGTCGGCGATCTTTTGCGGCGAGCCGACCAGCTTGGGATGGATGCCGCCGAGCCCGATATAATCGGCGATCCCGGCCACGGTCCAACGCCGGTCGGCATCGATCCGCGTCAGATTGGCAAGTGCTGAGCGGCCGGCATTGGTCTCGATATATTCGAGCGGATGGTCGAGCGGATATTGCGACCAGTCGACACCGGTCCATGCCGAAAACAGCGCCAGTGCTGCTTCGACACTGGTGTAGGACAGATAGTCCTTGTGCTTGGCCTCGGCTTCCTCGTCCGTGGCTCCGGTGATGACGGTAACCGCCGTGATGAACTTTATCGCGTCCGGTGCTCGTCCAAGTTCGACGGCGCGGGCGCGGATCGCCTCGATCGAGCGGCGGATGGATGCCGTGCTGGTGCCGCCGAGGAACACCACCTCGCCGTTGCGGGCGGCGAATTCGCGCCCGCGCGGCGAGGTTCCGGCCTGGAACAGAAGCGGCGTGCGCTGCGGACTGGGCTGCGCCAGATGCGCGCCGGGCACGGAGAAATATTTGCCGCGATGGCCGATCGGATGGACTTTTGTGGGATCGGTATAGAGTCCCTTCTCGCGATCGTGCACGACCGCCCCATCCTCCCACGAACCTTCCCAGAGCTTGTAGGTCACATCGAGGAATTCCTGCGCGAGATCGTAGCGCTCGTCATGATCGATCTGGCGTTCCAGGCCGAGATTCTTCGCCGCCGATTCGAGAACCGAGGTGACCACATTCCAGGCGATGCGGCCCTTGGTCAGATGATCGAGCGTGGTGAACTTGCGGGCGAGAAGATAGGGCTGTTCATAGGTCGTCGACACGGTGATGCCGAACCCAAGATGCCTGGTGGCGGCGGCCATTGCCGAGACCAGCAGCAGCGGGTCGTTCACCGGCGACTGGGCGGCGGTACGCAGCGACGCATCCGGCGTGCCCCGAAAGACCGTCGAGGTGGCCGAGCGCGTCGGCGAGGAACAGCGCATCGAAGCCGCCATCGTCGAGCAACTTGGCCAGCGAGGTCCAGTATTCGAGGCTGGTATAATTGTGGGCGCGGTCGCTCGGATGACGCCAGAGGCCCGCCGACACATGGCCGACCACGGTCATGCCGAAGCCGTTGAGGATGAGAGGCTTGACCGCCTCGCTGGTGGAATTTGTCATGGCTCACCTCACGAATAGTAGGTTGACGGCGGCACACGGCCGTTGAGCGCGAAGTCACCGACTTCCAGCACCTTGTAGTGCACGGGATCATGCAGGCTGTGGGTGCGGACGTTGCGCCAGTAGCGGTCGAAGCCGAGCGAGCGGGCAGTGGAGCGGGCGCCGGTCAGCTCGAATATGCGCGACGTCACTTCCAGGGCGACCTCGGTCGAATGCACCTTCGACTGATAGGCGATTGCCGCGGTGCGGCCGCGTTCTTCCGCGGTGAGATCCCTGCCGCGCTCGAAGGCGCGCTGCACGGCTTCGCCAGCCGCATCCGCGAGTGCCTCGGCGGACGCCAGCGCGATCGAAAGCCGGCCGAAGCGCTCGACGACCAGCGTATCCTCGGAAGCTTTCTTCGCCGGTGAGGACAGCCATGGCCTGCCGCGCTGGGTGATGTAGTCCTTGGCGTCTTCCAGAGCGGCAAGCGCGGTGCCGAGATAGAGTTCGCCGAAGGCCGCATGGACGATCGGCACGTGCAGCGTGGCATGCGGCGGATGAACCGTATCTTCCGGCCAATGCCCGACCAGATCGTCAGCGGATGCGGCGACATTTTCGAGCGTCGCGCTGCCGCTGACCGTCAGCCTCTGGCCGATATTGTCCCAGTCATTGCCGAAGCTGAGGCCGGGCGTGGGATTTGCGACGATGAACTGGCCGATATGACGGCTGGCATCGATGCCGGAAATCCGCGTGCCCTTGGCAAAGCGTACCCAGACCTGCAGCGTATCGGCCACCTGCGCACCACTGGTGAAAGGCTTGGCGCCATCGAGCACGAAGCAGCCGTCCACCTGCCTTGCCTCGACAAGCGGCTCGTAGGCGGCCTGCGCGATGCCGGCATGGAACCAGCCCTTGGAGAAAAAGCCGTCCAGCCGTTTTTCGATCAAGGTCTTATTGTTGCCGTCCAGACCGATCGCCGTGCCGAACAGATGGTAGATGGCGATCTGGGCTATCGATGTATCGCCCTTTGCCAGGATGCGGACGATCCTGAGCACTTCGGCCGGCGTCGCGCCACCGCCGCCAAATCGCTTCGGGATATAGATCGTCAGCAGGCCGGCCAGGCGCAAAAGGTCTATCTCGGCATGCGGTGCGGCGCCGGCCAGATCGCGCGCGGCGGCGGTGCGCTTGAGTTCGCGGGCGACCTCCTCGGCCCGCTCGACCCAGCCCTGAAAATCACTGCGCTGCTCGCGCTGAACGGCGGCGTGGATCGTCATGATGCCAACGCCTCCGGCCGGCGGACCTGCGAGAACGCATGTTGCGCCGCGGGGTGATCGGCGGGCACACGGCTGTCGCGCCCGAAGAGCCTGGACCGCAGCGAGGGACCGACATCCTCGCGAATTCGTCCGCGCTTCCGCAGCTCGGGAACGACGTGGGCAGAGAAGTCGATGAAGCTGCCGGGGCTGACCACATGTGTCAGGTTGATGCCGTCGGTATCGGTCGCTTCCAGCCATTGTTCCAGCTCGTCGGCGCCGGTCTTCGGGCCGCCCACAAAGGACTTGCCGCGCCCGAAACCACCCGCCGGCTAAAACGCCTGGCGCCGGGCCCACGGCCGCCCCGACGACGGGTCGTCAAACATGCGCAACAGGGAACGGTTGGAGTCGGTCTCGGTGTAACGGATGGGCTGGTCGAGATCGTGCCTGGAAAAGTCGATGCCCGTCGTCGCCGAATAATGCACCAGAGCGCCTTCGACATCGCAGTGCGATCTGTAGTCGGCGAGCTTGGCTGAAGCGGCGGCATCGGTCGCATCCGTGATCACGGAGACCGCGGATATGAACTTGATGCTGCCGGGAGCCCTGCCCTTTTCGCGGGCAAGCCGCTTCACCTCAGCAACATTGCGGCGGATGCCATCGACATCGGCACCGGCGACAAAGACCACCTCCGCATGACGGGCGGCAAAGTGCTGGCCGCGCGGCGAACCGCCTGCCTGGAACAGCACCGGCACCCGTTGCGGACTGGGCTCCGAAAGATGCGGGCCCGGCACGTTGAAATAGCGTCCGGAATGACCGATCGAATGGACTTTTGCCGGGTCGGTATAGAGACCGTCCGGTTTGGCCGCACTGCCGCGATCGCGCACCAGCGCTCCGTCTTCCCAGGAGCCCTGCCAGAGCTTGTAGGCGACATCCATGAATTCGTCGGCTATCTCGTAGCGCTCGTCATGCGCCACCTGCTTGTCCAGGCCGAGATTGCGCGCCGCGCTGTCGAGCTGCGAGGTGACGACGTTCCAAGCGATGCGCCCCTTGGTCAGGTGATCGAGCGTGGTGAATTTGCGTGCCAGCAGATACGGCTTTTCGTAGGTCGTCGAAACGGTGACGCCAAAACCCAACCGGTCTGTCGCGCCGGCAAGGGCTGAGACCAGCAACAGCGGATCGTTGACCGGAGACTGAACGCCTTTTGCCAGCGAGGCATCGTATCCACCGCCATAGACGTCGAGGAGACCCAGCGCATCGGCGATGAACAAGCAGTCGAAGCCGCCCTCCTCCAGCGCCCTGGCAAGCTCGATCCAGTAGTCGAGTTCGGCGTGGCGATACGCCTGGTCGGCCGGATGACGCCAAAGTCCGTAGGCGACATGGGAGACGGCGTTCATGGTGAAGCCATTGAGAATGATGGGAGATTTTGCCATATGACAACCCAGACAAACGCGCGCCATATGGCGACTAATCTTTGTCTATGGATTTAGTGTAATTCAGACGATCGCGCGTGGAGATTTTTCCTAAAGATCGCGGCGTTTGTGACAATCCATTACTCGATGGCCATTACTGGATGGCGTTGAAGCCGCCATGTCGAGACGACGGTGGCCTTGGTAGCGGGGACGACCGGGATTGGCCTCGCAACCGCCAGACGCCTCGCTGCAGGCGGTGTGACGATCATCGCCTATATCTGCCAGCACCGATTTCGAAAAACCTGGAACAAAGCGATGTCGGCAATATCGGGTCGATCGATTTGACCGTGCATTTCGGCATTCTGGAAATGATCAAGCGTGGCGGCGGCGCCATCGTCAACGTGGCTTCGGTGCAGGGCTTTGCCTGCCAGCAGAACGTCGCCGCCTATGCCAAGGGCGCCATTCACACGCTGACGCGCGCGCTGGCCCTCGACCATGCGCGCGCCGGCATCTGCGTCAATTCCGTCAGCCCGGGCTCGATCCGCACCCCGATCCTGGAGAAGTCCGCGCGTGGTGAGAACGTCACGGATGCCGATGTCGAGGTACCTCAAGCCATTTTCAGGGCCAACGAGATCGATGAAATAATAGGCACTCCTGCCGATTGACAAAAACATCAACAGGCGACCAAGATCATATGACCATCAACGATCTTGGTCCCGAGGTTGCCCCTCGGCATTGGCGTAAAGGAGAGCCAGATGCCCCTTCAGCAGAGAGTGACCCATCGTCCGAAACAACGTCCCGCCGCCCCCATCCTTGCCACCGCACTTTTAAGCCTCGGCCTGATCACACTGCCCGGCATCGGCCACGCCGACGGGATCACGCTCAAGATTTTCGGCGGCTCGGCGCTCGACGAACTCGCGCCGCGTCAACCGCCGGACGAGCAGAAGAAAATCCAGCAGCAGGTTATCGACGGCTTCCTCAAGGCCAATCCCGATGTCGCCGCGGTCGAGTGGGATGCCCAGGGACCACAGACCGATTCCATTCAGCGCGTGATGACCGCCAAGCTGGCAAACCAGGAAATGGATCTGATCGCCTGCCCGGCCTTCTACACAAATGGCGCCTATGTCAGGCGCAAACTGGTGATGCCGATTACCGACAAGATCAAGCCGTTCCAGGACAGGATCGACGCCGCGGCGCTTGGCGCTTTCACGGTCAGCGGGCAGGTCTACGGCGTGCCGATCTCGACGCTTTCGACATCGACGATCTTCTACAATGTCGATCTCTTTCAGAAGCTCGGCATCCCCGTCCCGACGACCTATGACGACCTGAAGGCGGCCGTGCCGAAGTTCAAGGCCGCGGGCGTGATCCCTCTCCTGCATCAGGGCTCGAACACCGTCATGTGGCCGATGTGGTACTTCGAAACCTTTTCGCAGGCCTCGGGCGACCCGGTCGGCAAGACGCAGAAGAACCTTGAAGGCACGGCGAAATTCACCGATGCCCCTGATGTCGAAGGGTTCAAGCTGATCAAGCAATGGGTCGATGACGGCATCCTTTCCAAGGATTCGCTTTCCGTCGACCAGGACGGCATGCGTGCGGCCTTCGCCGCCGGCAAGAGCGCCATGTATTATGGCGGCACCTGGGAAATCCCGTCGCTCCAGTCGAGCGTCAAGGACTTCAAAAGGGGCGTCTTCGCCTTTCCGAAGATGGACGGAACGCCGGGCGCGCCGGGCCATGGCGGCGGTGCCGACAACGGCATGTGCGTCGCCTCTTCGATCCCGCCCGAAAAGCTCGATGCCGCGGTCAAGTTCATCGAATATCTGACAAGGCCAGAGGTCGCGACGCTCTATCTCGCGCCGGAACAGCCGATCGCGGCCTCGATCAAGGGCGTGCCGCAGGTCGACGATGCCTATGCCGTCGAACTGCGCAAGCAAGCCTTCCCGAACACGATCAAGTTCCTCGACTGGAT
This sequence comes from Mesorhizobium sp. M0293, assembly GCF_040321735.1. NCBI lineage: Bacteria > Pseudomonadati > Pseudomonadota > Alphaproteobacteria > Hyphomicrobiales > Phyllobacteriaceae > Mesorhizobium > Mesorhizobium sp. M0293. Next base: position 34,374 of record NZ_JAMYSA010000040.1, on the reverse strand, counting down.
CTGGCCGTCGGAAGTCGCGACCGCCACGGCTTCGGCAATCGCCGGCATCGTCGGTGGCACGACCACGCCCGAAGACGCCGCCGCATCGATCCAGACCACCTTCGACGACCTCAAGGCCCAGGGCAGCTGGCCGCCCAAATGAGCCCCTGCAAGCGGGCGCGCATCCAGCGAAGCTGATGCGCCAGGCAAGAAAATGAAGCTGCCCGCTTCGGGCAGCCTCATCAATCGGAGAGAACACATGAGGACAAATCGCGCCGAACGGCAGCGCTTCTCGATCGGTTATCATCTGAACAGCTGGGACCTGACCGGCCTTCCGCTCAGGCCGGCCATCAAGTTCCTGGCCGACCAGGGCTTTGGCTGGTTCGAGATCCTCGCATTCACCAGCCTGTCGGACCAGTATGCGCGCAAATACATGCAGCTCGGCAATCAGGCGCCGATGGGTGTCACCACCGACACCGACATCTTGCGGCGTTACGCGCTGCTGTCGGAAGGCCAGAGCGAGTATGGCATCAAGCTCTCCTCCTTCTACGTCAATGCGATCTTCACCAACCCTGTCGCCTGGCCCTATGAGCGCGACGTGCTCGTCGCGCTGACCAGGCTGCTGAAAGGGTTCGGCTCACCGGTGCTGGTTCTCGGCGGCGGTCCCTCGGAGGCCGCTGCCGGGCCGCACACGGCCGATGACTACCGCGCCTTCTGCCGGGCGCTTGAGGATATCGGCAGGCGGACAAAGGACCTCGGCATCGAGACGGTCTATCACCCGCATCTCGACACCTTCATCCAGCGCCGCGACCAGCTCGACCGCATGATGGATGAGCTGGACACCAACCTGGCCGGCCTGTGCATCGATCCGGCGCATCTTGCCCACACCAATTCCGATCCGGTCGACGCGGTCAAGACCTACATTTCGGCCGTGCGCTACATGCATTTCAAGGACACCAGGGTCGATCCGGCGCTGAAGGGCTATGACCGCTACGGCGCCTTTTGCGAGCTCGGTGCCGGCGTCGTCGATCTTGCCGGCATCGTCGACGTCCTGCTGGAGGCAAACTACGATGGCCTCGCCATCATCGAGCTGGATGCGTCCAAGAAGACAGCGGAGCAAAGCACGCTTGAGAGCATCGCCTATGTCAGGGATACGCTCGGGCTGGTGCTGACCCCGCAAGGCGCAAAGGCCGCATGAGCACGCGACCGCAAGAGGCGGCTCCTGTTTCGGGCCGATCCGGCAGCTGGCGCTTCGACGCCGGGGACGGGGCTACGGCCTTCGTGATGATCCTGCCCGCCGCGATCCTCTTCGGTCTTTTCTATTTCTGGCCGTTCATCAACGGCTTCTGGCTCAGCCTGCACAATTGGGACGGATTTTCCGACCCGACCTGGGCAGGCTTCTCCAACTACTGGCGCCTCGCGCATGATCGCATCTTCCTCGGTGCGCTGCGCAACAATTTGATTTTCGTCGTCGCCGTCGTGATCCTGAAGAATGTGCTAGGGCTCGGGCTGGCGCTGCTTTTGAACCGGGCGCTGCTCGGCCGTACCTTCTTTCGCGCCGCCGCGTTCATCCCGGTGACGATGTCCTTCGTCGCCGTCGGCCTGCTCTGGTCCTGGATCTACAATCCGGTCTTCGGGCTGCTCAACAGCGGGCTCGATCTCGTCGGCCTCGGTGCGCTGAAACAGTCATGGCTTGGCGACGCCGACATCGCGCTCTACTCGATCATCGTCGTCGATGTCTGGAAATGGCTCGGCTTCCATGCCGTCATCTATCTGGCCGGGCTGCAGACGATCCCCTCGGAGCTCTATGAATCGGCGAAGATGGACGGCGCCGGCCCCCTGCAGCGTTTCCGGCACGTCACCGTTCCGATGATGATGCCGATCGTCTTCATCAACACGATCCTCGGCCTTTCCGGCGCCTTCGTGCGCAACTTCGACATCGTCTATGTCTTGACCAAGGGCGGCCCGAACCACGCCACCGAAGTGGTGCTTACCTACATGATGAGCAAGGCCTTCCAGGACGGCGCCATGAGCTATGCCGCCGCCATCGGCTATGTGCTGTTCCTGATCGTCGGGCTGGCCAGTGTCGGTCTTCTGGCCCTGATGCGGCGGCAAAGGCTTGATATCTGATGAGAGCCACCGCCAACCCCCCGATTTCCCTTGGCGATGGCGCGGCCGGCGATCGCCGTCGCGGGCTCATGCAGCGCCTCGGCATAAGCGGCATCCTCGAACTCGCCGGCATCTATGCCGCGCTCGTCCTCGTGCTCTTCGAGACGCTTTATCCCCTGCTTTGGGTGCTGTTCGGCTCGCTCAAGACCAAGCAGGAAATGCTGAGCAATGTCTGGGGTCCGCCGTCGAGCCTGATGTTGCAGAACTATGCCGACGCCTGGCGGATCGCCGGCATGGGATCGCGCATCGTCAACAGCGTCTTCGTCACCGGTTCGGCATTGATCATCCTGGTCGCGGTCGCGACGCCTTGCGCCTATGCGGTGGCGCGTCTTCGGTTCCCCGGGCGCGGTCTCGTGGTTGCAGTCGCGGTGGCGGCCATGCTGGTGCCGCCGCAAGTGATGGCCATTCCGCTGTTCATGGTGGCGCGCGATCTCGGCCTGATCAACAACCGGCTCGGTATTGCCTTCATCTATGCCGCGACATCGCTGCCGCTTTCGGTCTTCATCCTGCGCAGCTTCTTCGTCACGCTGCCGGCCGATCTCGAAGACGCCGCGCGTGTCGATGGCGCAAGCCGGCTGGAGATCCTGATTCATATCATGCTGCCTTTGGTCCGGCCGGGTGTCGCGCTGATCCTCATCTTCGGCTTCATCGAGATCTGGAACGATTTCTTCCTGGCTTTCCTGCTGCTGCGCGACCCGTCGGTGCAGACCATCCCGCTCGGGCTGGTCAGCTTCTTCCAGCAGTACGACTCGCTGTGGAGCCTCTACTTCGCCGCGTTGACGATCACGACACTGCCGGTGATCGTCGTCTTTGTCGCCATGCAACGGCAGTTCATCGCCGGCCTAACCGCCGGCGCCGTGAAGGGTTGACATGCAGGATCGCGTCATTGGCGTTGGCGTCATCGGTTGCGGCGAGATCGCCCAGCTGATGCACTTGCCCTATCTCATGGAATTGCCGGCGTTTCGCATCGCCGCTTTGTGCGACATCTCGCCCGGCACGGTCGGCAAGGTCGCGGAACATTATGGCGTTGCCGCAAGGTATACGGATCATCGTGCGCTGCTTGCCGATCCCAATGTCGATGCGGTGGTGATCTGCACCTACGACCATGGCGAGATGGTCGCCGACGCAATCCGCGCCGGCAAGCACCTGATCGTCGAGAAGCCGCTTGCCTTTACCCCTGAGGAGGCGCGGCCGCTGGTCGAGCAGGCCGAGCGGAGCGGCCTCGTCGCCCTTGTCGGCTATATGAAATTCTACGACCCCGGCTATGAGATCGGCCTTGAGCGCATTGCCGCCATCGGCCGACCGAAGTCGATCCATGTCCATGATTTCGCCGGCCGCTTCGACCGCTATGGCCAGCTCTATACGCAGACCCGCATCACCGACGTGCCGGCCGATATGCTCGCGGCGGGGCGCGATGCCGTCGCCCGGCGCGTCGAAGCGGCACTCGGTGCCGATCATGCCGGTTATCGCGACCTCTATCTCTTGCTGCTGGGCCTCAGCAGCCACGATCTTGCCGTCATGCGCGGCGCTTTCGGCACGCCGGACCGCGTCGTCCATGCACAACAGACCGGTCCGAACCAGTTGCTGGCCGTACTCGACTATGGCGGCGTCCCTTGCCTCTTCGACATGGCACTTGCCCAGTATGAATGGTGGGACGAGTGGATCCACGTGCATGGCGAGCACGACGAGGTGCGGATCGAATTCCAGAACCCCTACTACCGCAATGCCTCGGCGACGGTCCGGCTACGCGAAGCGGCAGGCGAAACCGCGTCCGAACGTGTGATACCTGGCGTTCCGGATACGTCGTTCCGCCGCGAGTGGCTGCATTTCGCCGATTGCATCCATGCCGGCGCGAAGCCGCGCACGCCTCTTTCGGGCGGTCTCGCCGACCTCGACCTTGCCGTCCGGATCATCCAGGCAATGCCGCCCAAGAGACTTTAGCGAAACTTCGGAAACGCGCCGCCGGCCGGCGCGTTAGCCCAGCTCTGCAAGGTCTGGCCGCCGTCGATCAGCCAATCCACGCCAGTGACATGCCTTGCCTCGTCGGAGGCCAGGAAGGCCACCGCGGCCGCGACATCGTCCGGCTGGCCGATGCGGCGCAACGGAATGCGATCGGCGAAATGCTGGACACTGCTCTTGAAATCGCCGCCGCCGGAAGCCGGCACGCCAAGCGTCGTCTCGATCACGCCGGGACAGATGGCATTCACGCGTATGCCATAAGGCGCCGCATCGAGTGCTGCGACCCGCGTCAGGCCGACCACGCCGTGTTTGGAAGCAACATAACCCGCACCGCCCGAAAGGACGTCCCAACCGGCCATGGACGAGCCCATGTTGACGATCGAGCCACCGGTCCCGGCCTTGATCATCGCCCGAAGCGATGCCTGCAGAACGAGGAAGATGCCGCGCAGATTGATGCGGATGATCGTATCCCAGTCCTCGACCGGCAGGTCGTGAACGGGAGCGATGGCGCCGGAAATACCGGCATTGTTGAACACGACGTCGAGGCCGCCGAACGTCTCGACGGTCGTTGCGACTGCGCGCTGCACATCCGCTTCGTCGGTGACGTCGGCCTCGATCGCCAGGACGTCCTCGCCGAGAGAGCGGGCCAGTTGCTGTGCCGACGCGCCATTGCGGTCGACAATGGCAACCCGTGCGCCTTCGTCGCGGAAACGCCGCACCGCGGCGCTGCCAATCGCGCCGGCGCCGCCGGTGACGAGAACATTCTGTTTGTCGAACCATTTCATTGTCCGGACTCCGGCTTCGGATAGGAACGCCACGAATGGCTTGCCTCGAAGCCGATCGTTTCGCGCGCATGGACCGTGTCGAGTACGGTGCCAAAGCCGGCGATCGGCCGCGACAGCGGGACATCAGGGTAGACCCGGCGCACGAGCGCTTCGGTTTCCTCTTCCATGAAGGTGTCGTCAGCGCTCAAGATGACGCGCAGATGGCCTTCGCCTTGCCATTCAAGCGCCCGCAGGAAACCCTGCCCGGCATCGCGCGAGTCGAGATAGCTCCACAGGTCGCGGGCACTGTCGGCGGTGGCGCGGCGCGGACCGACGCCAGCGAAAAAGGAACCCGGCGTCTGGATCCACGGCATGCGGATACTGACCGCCGAAAAGGCGCCGCGACGCACCGCCGCGTCGACGATTTCTTCGCCCAGCCATTTCGACAGGCCGTATGGGTCCTGCGCGCCGACCGGGTGGTTCAGGTCGACCGGCAGATAGGGCGGCCGCACCGGCTTCTCGAAAAAGGGATAGCCGAAAACGCTGAAGGACGAGGCATAGATGAAGCGCCTGGCACCAGCCATGACAGCGGCCTCGACGACATTGTAGGCTGTCGCGACATTGGTCTTGAACACCTCGCCGCCGGCCCGGCCGGTAGGTCGCGGAATGGCCGCGACATGCACCACGGCATCGCAATCACGCACCAGCTGCAGCGCCGATCCAAGATCGGTCAAATCGGCGGTTGCGTGGCGCCATGCGACTCCAGAAGGCACCACGGTATCAATGCCCAGCACATCGTGGCCGGCCGCAACCAGAGCCTCGGCCACATGGCGGCCAAGCAGGCCACTGGCTCCGGTGACGATCGTCTTCATATCTCGACCTCGGATCCGCAATTCAGCGGCTTGAATATCATTGATGGTCATACAAATCGAGCACATGATTGAAGAGCCTTGTCAAGGCCATTTCGCGCTGAACAAATAGCGCATACCCTTGTCGGAGCGCGGTGCGCAAGGCCGACGAGCACGCTTTGCGTCGAACGGGATTGACTTGGCATCCGCCAGGGTTTTTTGTATGAGCATCAACGATCGGTCAAAGGAGATCGCCATGCCCGTGGACAGTTTTTCCTCACATCGGCACGATGACGCGGTGCGGCTCGATCCACGCCGTGCGGCCGTTGTCGTCATCGATATGGTCAATGAATTCTGCAAGCCCGGCGGGGCCATGGTCCTGCCTGGATACGAGACACTGGTCGCACCGCAGCTGGCCGTCATCGAGGCGGCGCGCGCCGCCGGCGTGCCGGTGATCTGGGTTCACGACAGCCATCGGCCCGGCATGCGACGCGAGCGCGAATGGCTGAAGCGTACGCCGCATTGCCTGGAGGGAAGCTGGGGGCCGGAAATCATCGAGGACCTCGGCGCCCGCGATGATGAGATCCACGTGATCAAGCGGCGCTACTCGGCCTTCTTTCAAACCGACCTCGACTTGACGCTGAAAGATATGCAGGTCGATCAGTTGGTCATCTTCGGCGTGGTCACCAACATCTGTGTGCGCTCGACCGTCCATGACGCCTTTTTCGAGGGTTATGAGGTGGTGGTGCCCAGCGATTGCTGCGCGGCGACGGGGCCGCGCGAGCAGGAAAGTTCGCTCTACGACATAGCGACGCATTTCGGCGTGGTCAGCGATTCAGCTGATGTCGTCGCAGCCCTTCGCGACGGGACGTCGCTTCAACCGGCGAGTGTTGCGGCTTGAACCCTTTCAGGCCGGCGGCATCCGAGACAGCGGCGATAGGAGTCCGGCGTGACGACTGAAAAGAAACCGCAGCCCAAAAACGACGGGACGTCGAAAGGGCCAAGCGGCAATGCGGCGCCTCTGAGCCGTGAGCAAGTGCTGCAGCAATACGCTGAGACCGGCTACGAACTGGACCGCCACCCGGCGCACGTCATCCGCCGGGCGCATCAGCGCGCGACGCTGCGCTTCCAGCAGGTCATGGCCGGCGAAGACCTTTCGCCAACCCAGTTCGCGGCGCTCGCCACGATCCTAAAGCATGGCGAAGTCTCACAGAACCATCTCGGCCGGCTGACGGCGATGGACCCATCGACCATCAGCATCGTCATGCGCAAGCTGCTCAAACACGGGCTGATTACGCGCAGCGCTTCCGACACCGACCAACGTTTGACGATGATCGCGCTGACCGGCAAGGGAACCGACTACACGCTCGAGCGGCTCGAACGCAGCGTCGAAGTTGGAAGGCGGTTCCTGTCGCCGCTCTCACCGGCGGAGCAGGCGACGCTGCTTCGCCTGCTCCAGCGTATCAATGACGACGATCCATCGAATGGCGACGGCGGCAAATAAGCGGCGTCCAGACCTTTTTCCATAACAGCAGAAGTGAGAATCGATGTCGTCCGACCCCCAGTCGTCTGCCAACACGCTCGTTGTCCGCAACATCGGTCTGATGCTGAGCGGCAATCTCGCTCAACCGATCATCGACGCCGACACCATCGTCGTGGCCGATGGCCGCATCGCCGGCATTGGCAAGGCAGGCGATGTTGACGGCAGCGCAGCGACGATCATCGATGCGATGGGCTGCGCGGTCGCGCCGGGGCTTATCGACAACCATGCCCATCCGGTGGCCGGCGACTGGACACCGCGCCAGAACCAGATCGGCTGGATGGATTCGACCGTGCATGGCGGCGTCACCACCATCGTCTCGGCGGGCGAAGTCCACACGCCAGGCCGCCCGCGCGACCTGGTCGGGCTGAAGGCGCTGGCGATCGCTGCCCAGCGCACCTTCTCCAATTTCCGTCCGAACGGCATGAAGATCCTGGCCGGGGCACCGATCCTGGAACCCGGCCTTACCGAAGAGGATTTCCGCACTCTCGCCGAAGCCGGGGTGACGCTTGTCGGCGAGGTCGGGCTTGGCGGCGTCAAGGACGGGCCGACCGGCCGGCAGATGATCGCCTGGGCACGCAAATACGGCATGACCTCCATGACCCATACAGGGGGCCCGTCTCTGCCCGGCTCCGGCCGCATCGGCGCGGATGTCGTGCTGGAGGTCGACGCCGACATCGTCGCCCACGTCAATGGCGGGCCAACCGCCCTGCCCGACGCGGAAATACGGCAGATCTGCGAGAAGGGTTCGAGGGCGCTTGAAATCGTCCACAACGGCAATTTGCGCACCGGACTGTTCGTGCTCGACCTGGCAAGGCAGCGCGGCGAACTTGCGCGCGTCGTCCTCGGCACGGACAGCCCGGCCGGATCCGGCGTGCAGCCGCTCGGCATCCTGCGGACCCTGACCATGCTGGCTTCGCTGGGTGGTATCGCGCCGGAAGTGGCGTTCTGTTTTGCCAGCGGCAACACGGCGCGCGTGCGCGGGCTGGATGATCGCGGCATGATCGAGGTTGGTCGCGCCGCCGACCTGATCTTCATGGATCAGGCGATCGGCGGTGCCGGCGACGGGCTGCTCGACAGCGTGGCGCTGGGCAATCTTCCAGGCATCGGAATGGTGGTCATCGATGGCGTGGTGCGGACCGGCCGGAGCCGCAACACCCCGCCGGCGATGCGGGTGCCGGAGGTCAGAGCTGTGTAATGGCGACGACCTTCACGGACTTTGTTTTTACGCAATTTCCAAGGGAAAGCGGCATGCGCTTTTCCCGGGAAAACCGTCGTGCACTTTTCCTGGAATTGCTCTAGCTGACGCCATCCTCGCCGACGATCTTGTCCTTGGTCAGCCCGCCGACGCGCGGGTGCGGCCGGCCGGAATCGGTGACGGCGATGGCGACGACGATCTCGTCGGCACGCGGTGCGTCGGGAACGCGAACCTCCATGCCATCGAAATGGCTGCGCACCCGCGCCGCATCTTTGTGGCCGAGCGGAATGTCGAGCGACACGCCGAGGCCGCCGCGCTTCTTCGATGAGGGAATGAGTGCGGCACCCTTGCCGAGCACATCGCGGAACGGGGCACCGAGTTTTGGGTGAAGGATAGCTGCGGCATGTTCGAGTTCGCCGTCAGCACCGACGGCGGCCGCCTTGCCGAAGCTCTCGACCCGGTCACCGGCAGTGCCGAGAGCAGCGATAGCGCGCTTGGGCAAGATGTCTCCCAACGCTTCGCCGACAGCGCTCAGCGCCGACAGGTCCTCGACATAGGTGCCCGCATAAGGGTTGCGGATCACCGCAATGGCCGCGGCACGTCGCGTCGGCGGATCGACGGGACGACCGCCTTCGATCCGGGTTTCCTCGACGATGGTGATGATGCGGCGGATTTCCGGGTTCATCGCAATCCGTCCTCACCCTTGATGTCGGCGGCGGCAAGACCGCCGACCCGTGCATGAACACGCGCGCCGGTCGTCATCGCCAGGATGACCGCCATTTCGTCGCTGCGCGGCGCGTCGGCAATGCCGATCTCGATCGCATCGAAATGGCTGCGCACATAGGAGGCATTTATGTGCGTTATCGGGATGTCGATGCGCGTTCCGGGGCCGCCGACCTTCTTGGTCGAGGGCACGATGGCCTTGGCGTTGCCGAGCAGTTCGCGCATCGCGTAGCCGCCCGGATTGTGCCAGAGCGCGCCGTGTTCAAGCTCGCCGGCGGCGCCGACGATGGCACCCTTGCCATAGCCTTCGATGGCCTGGCCGCCGTCACCAATGGCGTCGATCAGGCGCCGGGCCATATCGAGACCGAGCGGCTTCAGGTCTTCCATGAAGCCGGTAATCTCTTCGACATAGCGTCCGGCAAAAGGGTTGGCGATGACGGCAACGACCGCGCCACGCTTCAGCGGGCGTGCCGCCTGGGGCCCGCCCTCATGGAAGATCTCTTCGACCTGAACCAGAAATTTCCTGACCAACACAGCCGGCATTGTTCGCTTCCTTCGTCACGTCGTTCATGAAAACTCGTTAGAGTATCAACAATTATGCATCGTCGATATTTGTCAAGCGCAGACGTTCAGCAAGTGAGCGAAGGGCCAAGAAAACTGCAGCGGATGGCGATTGACAGCCTGTTGAGCCGCTCCTAAACTCATATGACCATCAACGAACTCGCCGCTGTCCCGGCGACACGTGGGGTGGTCAAAGCGTGGCTTCAAAAGCTGAAAAAAGCTGAAGGGGAATGACATGAAAAGGGCGCTCAAGAGTTTATGTCTGGCCGGCACGATGCTTGCCATTTCGTTCGGGTCGGCCGCCGCACAGGCCAAGGTTTCCGTGGCCGCCATCTCAGGATATTTTGCTCAGGGCTTCGGCGTTTCGATCGTCAACGGCCTCAACAAGGCCAAGACCGATTTCGGCATCGACCTCAAGCTGGTCGATACCGGCAATCGCGCGCTCGACTACCAGCAGCAGTTCGAGAACCTTGCCAAGGGCAAACAGTATGACCTCATCTTCGTGATGGGCTGGGAACTGGTGGACTCGCTGCAGAAGGTCAGCGCGGAATATCCCGACCAGCGCTTCGTGTTCATCGATGGCGTCCTCGACAACCCCAAGATGATCTACGCCAACTTCGCCGAGGAACAGGGCTCCTTCGTCGCCGGCGCGCTCGCCGGCATGATCGAAGCCAAGGGCACCGCCTTCGACAAGATCGGCGACGGTAAGACCATCGGCTTCGTCGGCGGCCGCGATATCCCGGTGATCCGCAACTTCCTCGGTGGTTACGAGCAAGGCGCCAAATACGCCGCGCCCGATGTGAAGGTGAACTCCGTGTTCGCCGGAACCTTTGACGATCCCGCCAAGGGCAGCGAGCTTGCCCAGGCGCTTTACGGCCAAGGCTCCGACATCGTCTACAACGTTGCCGGCCCGACAGGTGAAGGCGTCATGCAGGCAAGTGCCGCGGTCGACAAATATTCGATCGGCGTCGACATCGACATGTGCGGCTCGGCCCCCGGCAATGTGCTGGCCAGCATGCTGAAGCGCGGCGACATCGCCGTCTATACGCTGATCAAGGACGAGGTCGAAGGCCGCAAGATCACCGCCGGCACACGCACGTTCGACCTCGCCTCGGGTGGTGTCGAAGTCAAGGTCTGCGATGACATCGCCTCCAAGATCCCGGCTGACGTGACAGCCAAACTGGATGAGATCAAGAAGGGCATCCTCGACGGCAAGATCGCGATCGCCAAGGCGAAGTAAACCAACAAAAGCGCCTCCCTCCCAAGAAAGCGCTACACTGATCCGCCGCGGCTTGCCGCGGCGGATCAGTGTCCAATCTGCGAGAGCCATGTTGTCCAACACGCCGGGGTCGCCGACCCTTCACAGCACTGCCGCAATGGCCGTCGAGTTGACTGGCATCACCAAGCGTTTTGGCGCATTCGTCGCCAATGACGGCATCGACCTTGCGGTCCGCCGCGGCGAGATCCACGCCATCATCGGCGAGAACGGCGCCGGCAAGACGACGCTGATGAACATCCTGTTCGGCCTCCTGCAGCCAGACGAAGGCTCGATCCGGTTGAACGGCGAGGAGATCGTGATCGCCGACCCGTCCATGGCGATAAAGGCCGGGCTCGGCATGGTTCACCAGCATTTTAAGCTGGTTCCCTCGCTCTCGGTCGCCGACAACGTCTTTCTCGGCATGGAAATCCGTCGCCACGGGCTGATCGACCACGCTGCACAGATTGCACGCACGCGCGAACTGTCGAAGCGCTTCGGCTTGCAGGTCGATCCGACCGAGCGCGTCGGGCTTCTTTCGGTCGGCATAGAGCAACGCATCGAAATCCTGAAGGTTCTGGTGCGCGGCGCGCGCACCATCATCCTCGACGAACCTACCGCGGTGCTAACGCCGCAAGAGAGCCGTGAACTGTTCCAGACGCTGCGCAGCTTCGTGGCGGAGGGCATGACGGTGATCTTCATTTCGCACCACCTGGAAGAGGTGATGGAAGTGTCCGACACGGTGACAGTGCTGCGCAATGGCAGGAAGGTGGCGACGCGACCGAAGGCCGAACTCAGCAAGGACGAGTTGGTGCACATGATGGTCGGCCGCGAGGTCAGCTTCGACCGACGGCCGCGCGCGTCGCTGAACGGCGACGTGGTCCTCGAAGTGAAGGATCTGTGGGCGCGCGACGATCGCCTGCTGCCGGCCCTTCGCGACGCCAGTTTCACGGTCCGCTCCGGCGAGGTGGTGGGGATCGCGGGTGTGGCCGGCAATGGTCAGACAGAGCTGGCGGAAGTGCTTTCGGGCCTGCGGCAGGCAAGCCATGGCGGGGCTTGGCTGAAGGGGCAGAACCTCACCGCCCTCTCGCCTGCCGCGATCCGCGAGGCAGGCCTTGCCCATGTTCCAGGCGACCGCATGGTCCGCGGGGTCGACCGCAACGCTTCGATATCGGCCAACATCCTGATGGGCCGCCAGCATCGCGCACCATGGAGCCGCGGCGGCGTGCTCAACTGGAACGCCATCGGCCAGAATGCCGAAACGCTGATCAAGGACTTCGATATTCGCGCACGCGGACCGGGCGATGCCGTCAAGCTGCTTTCCGGCGGAAACATCCAGAAGGTCGTTTTGGCACGTGAATTCACCAACGGCGCCGATTTCCTGCTGATCGATCAGCCGACGCGTGGCGTCGACATCGGCGCCCAGGAGGCCATTCATGACGAGATCATGCGCCAGCGCGCCGCCGGCCGCGCGATCCTGCTGATTTCCGTGCAGCTCGATGAACTGGCCGCCCTTGCCGACCGTATCCTGGTGATGTTCAACGGGCGGATCATGGGCGAGGTCGCCGGCGATGACGCCGACGAGGAGCGCATCGGCATGATGATGGCAGGCGTGGCCGCGCCAGACTTCGCGGCGGAGACCGCATGATGAAAGACCACTTGCGTGCCGTTTCCGGCCAGATCATCGCCATCGGTGTGGCGCTGCTGATGGGTGCGATCATCATCCTCATGGTTGGCGAAAGCCCAGTGCGTGTGTTCATGACCCTGTTGCGCGGCGCCTTCGGCGACCAGGAGAAGATTGCCGGGACCTTGCTGCAGACGACGCCGATCCTGATCTGCGGTGTCGCTGCCTGCATCGGCTTGCGCGGCGGCATGTTCAACGTCGGCATCGAGGGACAGCTGTTCCTCGGCGGCTTCGCTGCCGCCTGGGTCGGCTTTGCCATGCCCCTGCCCGCGGGCATTCACACGCTGGCGGCGCTGGCGCTCGCGATCGTGGCAGGCGCGGCCTGGGTCGCCATCCCCGCCTACTTCCGCGCCCGCTACAACACCAACGAGGTGGTCTCGACGATCCTGTCGAATTACGTGGCGGTGCTGCTTACCTCCTATTTCACCATTTTCCTTTTCAAACGGCCGGGCGGCTGGTCGGAGACGCCGCCGATCCTGCCCACATCCTATCTGCCGGAGATCTTCACCTTCTCGCGGTTGAACTGGGGCCTGGTCATTGGCCTGGTGCTGGCGGTCGGCGCAGCCCTTGTTTTCCGCTACACCCGGTGGGGCTACAGCGTCACGATGGTCGGTTCGGCGCCGAAATTCGCCGAATATGGCGGCGTCAACGTGAAACGGCAGGGTTTCCTGGTACTGCTCCTTTCGGGCGCTGTCGGCGGGCTGGCCGGTGGCGTCGAGACGCTCGGCGTCCATCACCGCTTCATGGAAGGGTTTGCTCCCGGTTTCGGCTTCGATGGGCTGATCGCCGCCCTGCTCGCCAATGGCTCGCCGGTCGCCACCATCTTCACCGCGCTGTTCTTCGGCGCCCTGCGCAACGGATCGCTGCTGCTCGAGGTCGATACAAGTGCGTCGCGCGAGATCATCACCGTGATCCAGGCGCTGATCATCCTCAGCGTGTCGGCCCAGGTGCTTGTGAGAAGGCGCGGCGACAGCCAGGCAGGGGAGCGGCGATGGAAATTCTAGACAGGCTGGTCAACATCGCGCTGATCGTAGCCACGCTTCGCACCACCGCGCCCATCCTTCTGGTCGCGCTTGGCGGCTCGTTCACCACCAAGGCCGGCATCTTCAACATCGGCCTCGAAGGGCAGATGCTGGTCGGCGCCTTCTTCGCCGTCCTCGGTTCGATCTGGACGGGTTCCGCACTGGCGGGCGTCGCCTGCGGCGTCGCGGCGGCGCTCGTCTTCGCCCTGGCTTTTGCTGTTCTGGTGGTGAGTTTCAAAGCCAATGAAGTGGTCGTCGGGCTGGCGCTCAACATCCTGGCCGGCGGCATGACGATCTCGCTGATGAAAGCGATCTTCGGCACGCGCGGATCGATCGTCGGGCACGGCATCGTCGGCCTGCCGAAAGTCCAATTGCCCGGTGCCCGCGACCTTCTCGGTTCATGGGCGCCGCTGATCTCCGGCTTCACGCCACTCGTCTATGTCGCCTTCATCGCCGTGGCGCTGCTGGTTCTGTGCTACAACCGGACGCGGCTCGGCCTCTATATCCGCGTCGTCGGCGAAAAGCCGGAAGCCGCCGAGGCGCTCGGCATCTCGATCACCCGCGTCCGCTACACCGCGTCCCTGCTGTGCGGATTGCTGGCGGGCCTCGCCGGCGCGCATCTGTCACTCGGCTACATCACCATGTTCACCGAAAACATGTCATCGGGCCGCGGTTTCATGGCGGTCGCGATCCTGATCTTTTCCAACGGCGATCCGCTGAAGGTTCTGGCTGGCTGCCTGCTGTTCGGCTTCGCGGATGCCTTTTCGTTGCGCCTGCAGACGTTCGGCTATCCGTCCTATCTGGTTCTCACCGTCCCCTACGTCGTGGCGCTGATCGCCCTGTTTGCGCTGTCTTACCGGGCGCGTCCAAGGGCCATCGCGGAAACACTGGAGTCGATGCGGAAACTGCTGTCGGTGGACAAGAACGCCGAGCCCGGCGGCAGAAATCCCCAGTGAAGGAACCCTCCATGGAACGCATAATCCTCGACGTGGATTCGGCCGGCGACGATATTCTCGCCGTGCTGTTTGCAGCGGTGAATCCGAAGCTGCGGCTCGAGGGCGTGACAACTGTGACGGGTGCGGCCGGCCCGATCGAGCAGGTCACCAACGTCGTCCTCAACACGCTGACGCTCGCCGGGCGTGACGACATCCCCGTTCACGCCGGCGCATGGCGGCCGATCGTCGGCAACGCCAAGGCCGACATGGAGGCGCCGGTCCATTTCGAAAAACGGCTTGTTGCCCGGTTCGGCGATCGCCTGGAGAAGTTCAACCCGCCGGCGCCGACGCCCGTGCGGCAAGCCACATCAGGACATGCGGTCGATTTCATCATCGGTACGGTCATGGCCAATCCGGGCGAGATCACGCTGGTGACCACCGGCCCGTTGACCAACGCGGCGATGGCCGTGTTGCAGGAGCCACGATTGACCGGCGCGCTGAAGCGGCTGATCGTGCTCGGCGGCAATTTCCAGACACCGGGCAACATCACGCCCTTGTCGGAATACAATATCTGGGCCGACCCGGAGGCCTCGCGCATCGTGCTGAACGCCGATGTCGAGAAGATTCTCGTCCCGCTCGACATCTGCGAGGACAATCGCGTCGCCGATTCGATGCTGACACGCGACGACATCGCCGACATGCAGGCCGTCGCGAGGGACAATCCCGTCCTGGAGATGATCGCCGACAGCTTTCCGATCTACATCGACATCTGGCGCGAATTCTTCGACCTTGTCGGCTTCCCGATGGACGACGTGATCACCGTGGCGCTGGCTTTCGATCCTGGCCTGGCGACGATGACCGAGCCGCTGTTTGCCGACGTCGTGCTCGACGGCAGGCTGGCGCGCGGCCAGACCGTCGCCTATCGCGGCCGGCAATTGTTGCCCGGCGGCGGACCCAGGACCACCCGCATCTGCACCGGCCTCGACGGCCGGCGTTTCCTCGATAGCTTCAAGAAAACCATAGCGCGCTACGAGCGGGCGGCGTGAAAGACGACATGATGATCAAGCCAACTCCCATCCTGTTCGACTGCGACCCTGGCCATGACGACGCCATTGCGCTGGTCATGGCGCATCGCTCTCCGGCCATCGAACTCGTTGGCGTCACCACGACCTGCGGCAATGCGGAGGTCGAGAAGACGACCGCCAACGCCCTGCGCATCCTGGAATATATCGGCGCTGGCGACGTGCCTGTCGCGCAGGGCTGTCACCGTCCGCTGGCGCGCCTGCTGGTGCTCGGCACCGCCGATGGTCCAAGCGGCCTCGAGGGCTCGCCCTACCTGCCGCAGGCGACGATCAAACCGGTCGATCGGCATGCGGTCGATTTCCTGGCCGACAAGCTGCGCGCCGCCCCCGAACCGATCCTGGTCGTTGCCACCGGCCCGCTCAGCAATATCGGCCTGATGATCCTCAAGCATCGCGATGTGCTGCCCAAGATCAAGGAACTGATCTGGATGGGCGGCGTGTTCTATCGCAAGAGCGAGATCATCACGCCGACCGAGTTCAATGCGTTCTGCGACCCCGAAGCGCTGAAGATCGTTCTGGACAGCGGCGTGCCGATCCTGATGGTCGGCCTCGACGTCACCATGCAGGTGCTGGTCGAGGCGCCGCAATATGCCGAACTCGCCACCATCGACACGCCACTCGGCCGGCTCGTCAACGACTGGCTGCTGTTCTACGAGAAGCTGCATCGCGACTCGATGGGCGTCGGCGGCGCCATGCATGATCCGCTGGCGCTGGCGCTCGCCATCGACCCGACATTGGTGCGCATGCGCCCTGCCCATATCGGCGTCGATCTGTCCGGCACCTACGCCTTCGGCGCGACCATCGCCGATTTCTGGAGCGAGCGCGGTGAAAAGGACAATGCCCGCATCGCATATGAGGTCGATGCGGACCGTTTCTTCAAGCTGATGTTCGATCTGCTGCGGGACTGAACATCTCGCGGGCGGAGGGTCACGTGGCTAGCGGAACAGATATTTCGACACTTCCGGGTTGCTGCGACGCCACATCACGTTGTCCAGGAAGTAGTGATGCACGTTGATGAATATCCACGCTATGAAGAGGAAAAGCGACGAGCCGAGCACCTGTTTGTCGTAGGGAACCAGGGCGGTCAGCGCCATCGGCACGAGCCAGAACCCAAGCGCGCCAAGAATTGTGCCGGCGACGATGAATATCAGCACCCGCAGCCTGTACAGCGGCCCGAGAATGGACAGGACCTTGAGTCCCGGATCCCTGGCGGCATCCGCGCGGTCGCGCTCGACGTTGGTCTGGTAACGCCAGACCACCGCCAGGTACTGCAGCGAATGGAGCGCCGGCACCACAAGCAGCCAGAGCGGATTTATCGTCACGAACAGGATCCAGGCATAGAGGGTGACGACATAGGCGACGACGCCGTTATACGGCAGCGCGCCGCCATGCTTGCGCCACCGATTGACGAACATCACGACGGTGGCCGCCGAGGAAGCAGCGGCGACCGCGAGCGCGATGTTGAGGAGCCATGGCGGGACAGCGAATGTGTAGTAATCCAGGCCCCAGAACTGCCTTTCGGTGATCACCGCGTTTGTCTGGAGCCAGGCGAACAGCCACACGGCATAGCCGTTGAACAGCAACACTTTCTTGTCTTGATCGCTGAAGAATTTGCGCTTCAACACGGCGTCCACCATCAGCATGCCGTAGCCTTGCTTGACGTAGTGCCAGCCCACGAAAAAGCCCATCGCATTGGTCGCATATCCCAGCAGGCGAGCGTTCCCGGTCACGGAGCCATAGGCAAAGAAAGCGCACATGATCAGCGGGACGAAAATGCCCGCGAAAATGTAACGAAGCTGGAGATTCCTGTCGTACCCATCACCGCGCACCTTGCGCGCGAAATTGCGATAGAAAATCTGGTACGAATGGGCAAAGTGCGGCTGGTTTATGAGATGAGACAGCAAGAACGCCGTCAGCGCCACCAGACCTTCGTATTTGAGAGGCACGAAATACAGGACCGGCAGGATCACGAACGCACTCCCGCCAAGCATGAAAAAGTCGATGAACGGACCAAAGAGATGTTTTTGCGGGGCGACTGAGACCGGCGCATCCGCCGAAAGGTGAAGTGCCATGCTGCCTTCTCCCTGTGATCGTTTATTTAGCCATCGACCTGATTGATCGGTAAGGTCCTCGGGTTCCAAACTCAGGTTGACGAAAAACCTGACGACAGCCAGTTCGGCGGTGTCGGCGGCGCCGTTCATGATAGGAATTTTTTCTTGACTCCGTGCCCTCAGCTATGGTACATATTTGCCTATGGTGCTGATTTGCGCCAGTGACCCGCCGTAGAGGCGGGTTTTTCGTTTCCGTCAGCCTACGCGCCGGCGAAGGCTGCGAAGGAACCCGTGAACCCGAGTTCGTAGCCCTGACCGACTATGGGATGGGATTTCGATTCGCGTCGAGCGCGGCCAAGGTTTCGCTATGAGTCCGGCAACGAACCATATGATCGGCGTCGCCAGCATCGAAGCATATCCGTCAATCCCGTAATGCCAAGCCAGATGGACTGACCCTATCTGGATTATGATCAGGAAGGCGACACCGGCCCAGCGCAGCATTGCGCCGAAGCGCCAAAGATAAATAGCATTCAAAGTTGCGACAGCGACGTGCAGCGAAGGAAAGGCTGAAATGCCGCTGCCAAATTGTGGACCGCCTATGGCCGCATTGGCAAGCAGCGCGCCCTGTGCCTTAAGAGCCCACAGAGGATAGGTGACATCGATTGTGCGAAGATGATTCATCAGCGGAGAAAACGCGGCGTCGTCGTAGTAAGGCATGACGAAAGCTGGCCCAACCGAAGCGAATATCGAGGCCGCAAGATTGCCTAACAATGCCCAGGTAAGAACAAATGCCACCAAATATTGAGAGCGAAGGCGTCCACTGCTCGTTGAGAACGTGACGCAAAATAGCACAACGAACATCTCCACAAACCAAATATTGTAAAAAGAATTCAGACCATAAATTGTCAGGCCGTACCCAAGTAGTGGATGCAATATCTGCCATGCATCGACGCCACCGTGGATTGTCCTGTCAATCGCAATGATGGTGGAGTCGGCGTAGAAAGGCATAATCTTGCTGAGACCGCCCTTGATACTGGTGAACAACGAAAAAAAGACAGGCAAGACCAAAGCTACCGGCAAACCTATGATGATCCGGTTAGGCAATTTGTTGGCTACCAGCCGAGCCCATAGAGCAGGAAACGGTCTCTGTGGCCGCTCAAGCAGCACGCGCATCGAAACTATCACAAACAGGATGACGATCACGACAGAACCAGCCCGCAAGAAAGCCAGGTTATATAATTCGAGGCTGACAGGAATATTCCAATGCACTGCGGCGGCAAGCGCCACCAGTACATAGACAAAAGCTGTCGCAAAGAACGGTTGATTGGCCCGCCATGCCGCCGAACTATCACCAAGTACGGACTTGACTATCGATATCATCTAGCCATCGATCTGGGCACTCCGAGGACAGGTACAACGCGGGGCGCTATGTTAGGCGCCACTTTCGGATGAACTTCTTTTTGAGGATTGGGAGCGATGGCGGGTCGGCGCTGATAATTGTTGGTGACGCCGGTTTTTTGACAACAGCCGCAAACGGGACGGCCACCGCGCCAACGATCAATCCAGCCGCAAGCCAAGCCACTGTGGACCGGTAATTGGGTGTCATATTCAAGCCTCCATTCGCGCATAGAATGCCTGCCGGCCATTAAACAAAGCTTACATCGCCGTGACCCCGCGCTTCCGGCGGAGGATCCGACTGTAAAAGGGTCAGTTAAGCTGATTCAGGATTCCGGAGCTACCCACCAGCACCAGCCTTTCGTAGATATGGAAGGCTATCGTGCAGATCACGGCCAGTGAAATCGGCACGCCGAACGGCACCACACGCTTGCGGTCCAGGTGCTGAACGTAGAGGCGAAAAACACCTTGCGGGAGCATCAGTGGTCTCTTCACGATTAGGGCCGTGACGAGGGTGAAAATGAGCAGAAATCCGCAGAACACGATGAGATCGCTGTGTCCGATCAAGAACGGCACGACCGCCATCAGCTTGACATCGCCGGCACCGATCTTGCGCAGCGCCCAGAAAGGGAAGAGTGCGGCAAACAACATGAGGCCTGCGAGAGCGCTCAGCCCCATCTCCAACCACGCGCCGGATTGAAGCGACAGCAGCAGCAAGCCCCCCGCCCCGAGGCAGAGTAGCAGCAACACGTCGCGATTGGATATCTTCTGGGTGGTGAAGTCGAGCCAGGCAATCCTTGCCAGCAGAGGGATGGCGAGGACCTTCAGCAGCAGCGCTTCGACGAGCAACATGCTAGCGCTCGATATTCTGCACGCTTGATGACAGAAGCTTCAGATTGTTGGCGACGGTCGGATCGTTGGGCGCCAGTTCATAGGCCTTGAGGAAATTGCTGCGTGCATCCTGCAGCTTGCCGCGCAGCAGGTAGGAATAGCCGACATTGTTGTAATATTCAGGCGTCGCGCCGACCAGCTTGGACGCACGGGCATAGGCGCGGTCGGACAGATCGAAGCGGTGGATCCGGTCGGTGCAGGCGGCCAATCCCATCCAGGCATTGCCATCATTGGGCGCCAGCTGCGTCGCCTTGAAAAACAGCGCGCCGGCATTGCCGTAGTTTTCGGCGCGGAACTGGTTCTTGGCTTCGGCAACAGCCTGGTCGGAGGCGTAATATTCGACGTCGCTGACCGTCTTCAGCCCGTCGAAAGCATCGCCAAAGGACGTCACATCCCCCTTCGATGGCTCATTGGTGCGAACAACACCATCGGTTACGTCCGCCGTCTGGCAGCCGGCAAGCACCGCCATCAACAGACAGGCCGCGACCGCGAAAACCCTCTTCATATTGTATCCCCAAAGGGCCCCGAATCTATTTTAGGACCAAAGCATATAAGCGATCAGAAGAAAATGCCCTTCATCCGAATGATGACCGGCAACATAATGACCATCAGCACGACTGGAAAGATGCACAGGCCCAACGGAATCATCATTTTCACAGGCAGTGAGTTGGCTTTCTCCTCCGCGGTCAGAATTCTCTGTCCTCGCATTTCTTCGCTGTAGACGCGCAGCGCATCCGTCAGACTGGTGCCCAACTCTTCTGATTGCCGGAAAAGCACAGCCAGCGCCCTTGCTTCTTCAAGTCCGATGCGGTCTGCGAGTTCACGCAGTGCTTCACGTAAAGGTTTTCCCGCGCGCAGTTGCAGGTTCATGATAGCAAGCTGGATGCCCAGCCATTTGTGGGTACCGGCCAACTCCGAACCAACGCGCTCGACCGCTGCCTCAAGGCTCATACCTGCGTCGGCACAGGTGATCATCATATCCATGAAATCCGGAAAGCCACGACGGTAGGTTTCCTTCTGAGCATTCTCGAAGCGATCGAGCAGAATGCTCGGAATCACTATGCACCCCAATCCTAGCAGGGCTGAGCCGGCAAGGGCAAAGAAACCGGGCAGGTGCGGTGGCAACACTCGCGGGAGAAATGCGTAGGCAGCCAAAAATCCGACACACACCGCGCCAAGTCGCGATAGCGTATAGATCAATGGAGCGCTCGCTTGATAGAAGCCGGCACGAAAGAGCTTAGTTTCAAGCGCGCTCGGCTCTTGCCGCTCCTTCTCCATCGTTCGAAAGTACGCGTCGACCGGCCGCTGCGCCGCGATCTTGGCCAGCTGTTCCTGACCCGCGAGCGAGCGAGGATCGACCACACCTTCGGCCATGAGGCTTCGGGCCACCAGCTTTCGCGTCTGCAAGGCCGGCAAGAAGACAAGCGCGCCAAACAGGAAAAGGGCGACCGCAGCCACGAAAACGGCGGTGGAAACCAGAAAGCTCAGGTCGTTGGTTATAGAAAGCAGGTTGATGATAAGCTCCTCAAAAATCGAAATTGACCATTCGATACATGATGAAGTCGCCTAGCAGAGCCCATATGCCAAAGCCCAAAAACACAGGCGTAATCATCGGGTCGTGCCAAACCTTGCCATAGTAGGACGGGGCAGTGATCTGAAGGATCAGGAACATCACAATTGGAAATAGCGAGATGATCCAGGCTGAGACGCGGCCTTCAGACGAAAGCGCTCTTATTTTCATCCGCAACTTCTGGCGTTCACGCAGAACCGAGGAAAGGTTGGCAAGAATTTCGGTAAGATTGCCGCCGGTTTTGGACTGAATGGAGAGCGATATCGAAAGTAGGTGGAGGCCCTCGAACCCGACCCGCTGAGACAGTTTTCGCACGGCTTGTTCAATACTCAGACCAAAGGTGATCTCATCGGATACGATTCCGAATTCCGTGCCCAGAGGATCAGGCATCTCGCGTGCCACAAGGCCAATGGCCACGGAGGCTGGATGTCCGGCGCGCAGCGAGCGCACGATCATGTCGAGAGCATTCGGGAGTTGTTTGGCGAACTTCTGGATTCGCTTATTGCGAGCGCGGCGAAGCATGAGAAGGGGCAACACAAACCCGACAACCAGAAATACAACGAGCGCCAGTAGGGCCGACAAGCCCAAGAGGAACGACAGCAGCAGTGCCAATGCCAACCCGGCACAGACGAATATGCCGGCGAATGTGAGTGGATTTCCGGTGATGCCGGATTGGGTATAGAGCCTGTTCAGCCCGATCAGCCCAAAAAGAAAGTCGCCAGATTCCGTCAAACCCCGCTCGCGGAGAAGGTTTTGCAGAGTCCGTTCAGCCGGAACTTCATCAGACAGTCGCTTCAACCGACGATTGATGGCGCCGACCGCTGCACGGCGCCCGGCAAAGGAAAGATACAGAGCCTCGCCGGCGAGGATGACCGACGCAGCCGCAAGCGCGTAAATGAAATAAAGCAATGCCTGGCCGGTCAGCATCAGAGCGCAACCTGCGGATTGAAGGCGTCCTTGTTGAAATGGTGTCCTAGCGTTGCCGCTTCCGCCGCGAACCTCGGCCTGACACCCGTGGCGCGAAATTCCCCGATGATCGTGCCATCGGCGGCGACATCGCGCCGGACGAAATGATAGATTTCCTGCAGTTGCACGACATTGCCCTCCATGCCGGTGATTTCCGAGATCGATGTCACGCGCCTGCCGCCGTCCGACAGTCTTTGTGTCTGCACGATGATGTCGATGGCCGAAGCGATCTGCGCCCGGATGGACTCGTGCGTCATCGGCATCCCAGCCATGCCGACCATCTGCTCGAGCCGCGAAATCCCGTCGCGCGGGGTGTTGGCGTGGATGGTGGTCATCGAGCCCTCATGCCCGGTGTTCATGGCCTGCAGCATGTCGAAAGCTTCCTCGCCGCGCACTTCGCCGACGATGATCCGGTCCGGCCGCATGCGCAACGCATTTTTGACCAGCTCGCGCTGGCGAACCTCACCTTTCCCTTCAACACTGGGCGGACGTGTCTCCAGCCGGCCGACATGCGGCTGCTGCAATTGCAGTTCCGCTGCATCCTCGATGGTGATCAGTCGCTCCCTGGACGGGATGTAGCTCGACAGCGCATTGAGCAAGGTCGTCTTGCCGCTGCCGGTGCCGCCCGAAACCAGGATCGACTTGCGTGCCTGCACCGCGATACGCAGCATGTCGATCATCGGCTGTTTGATCGAGTTGAGCGCCATCAGGCGTTCGAGCGAATACGGGTTCTTGGAGAACTTGCGGATCGACACCAGCGGGCCGTCGACCGAGATCGGCCGCACCGCGATGTTGACGCGCGATCCGTCTTCCAGCCGCGCATCGACCATGGGCGACGATTCATCGACGCGGCGGCCTATGGCGGAGACGATCTTGTTGATGATGCGCAGCAGATGCGCCTCGTCACGAAACCGGATTAGCGTCTCTTCGACCAAGCCACGCCGCTCGATAAAGACGCGCTTGTGGGTGTTGATCAGGATGTCGGTAATGGAATCGTCCTTGAGCAGTGGCTCAATCGGCCCCAGCCCGAGCATCTCGTCGGCGGTGTCGCTGGTCAACTGATCGAGCTCCCGCGCATTCAGCGGCACATTTCGATTTCGCACGAACTCGCGGACGATCGGACGGATCTCATTCAGGATCTCATCCTTGGACGCATTTTCCAGAGCGGTCAGATTGAACCGATCGATAAGGTGGCGATGAAGCTCGACCTTAAGGGTCAGGAAATCGTCGCCATGCGATTCAATATCAGCGGCTGGCGAAAGGGCCGGAGCAACAGGCAGCACCGCCAACCGCTCCGCCTTTGTCGCTGCCTGCTGCTCGCCTGGCCCTTTGATAAACCGCCCCAGCATAATTGCTTATACTCCCCTCGGACTCACATTAGAGAAAACTAACTGTTAACCACCGGGGGCACAAGCGCCCAGACGCCCCACGCACAGCCAATACTTTCTACATAGTTAAGAGCAGGAGCCTGAAATAACGTGTTTATTTGAGATGGCCATCTGTTCGCGGTCAGAGCGTCGACGCCGTTTTCCGCGTCCGTTTGTTTTTCGGCGCCAAACCGCCCCGGAAAGGCTGCTAAACCCTTAGATATAAAGGAATATGCATTATAGCTAATGCTTTCCTAATTTCGCCACATCCGCGGCAAAATTGTGAACGGATGGTTAAGGACGGTTGAAAAATGAAAAAAATCAATCCCTTGAGAAGGTCTCGGTTTGCAATATTCTTGCCGAATCACGTATATGAAAGTTAAGGAACCCTTAATCTCGTTTGACTCTGCATTTTCTCGGGACCTAGGATCGAGATGACGGGGGATGCTTGGGTATGGATTTCATCCTTTGCTCTGTCTCGTCGGGTTCTAACCTCCAAAGGGAGAAATTGGCATGAAGAAGCTCATGACGATGACCCGGCAGTTCCGCGACGATGAAAACGGCGCTGCCATGGTCGAATATTCCATCCTGGTCGGCATCATCGCTGCGGCGTCGCTGCTGGCAATCCTAGCGATCGGCGCCTGGGTCGGAGACCAGTTTACCGGCCTTTGCGCAAACCTTGACGGCAAGGGCGTGGACGCGCTCGGCACGGGTTCTGGGGCTTGCGATCCGTCGTAATCATATATCGCTGGGTCGGGATCGCTCGATCTCGACCCAGGTTTTCTGCATCGAAAAGAAATTAGCTTCGCCCTTGGGGGGCGAGTTGGGGTGGGAAGATGCGCGCCAATACTCTCATCATGATTGTCCTCGCCGGCGTGTTCGGCGTGCTGGCGGTGGTGCTTGCCAATATCTGGCTGGCCAGCCAGCGCAATGCGATGGCACAGTCGAATGGCGCCCAGCGCGACACGGTCGTGGTGGCGGCAATGCCGCTGAAATTCGGCGATACCCTAAGCGTCGACAAGCTGCGTGAAATTCCCTGGCCAGCGGGCGCAATACCGGCAGGCGCTTTCAAGACGACAAAGGATGCCATGGCCGGCGAAGGCACAAGGCAGGCGCTTCAAACGATAAGCGCAAATGAACCTATTCTAGCCAGCAAGATCACCGGTCCAGGCCAGCGTGCCACACTTTCCGCGGTACTCGGCGACGGCATGAAAGCTGTTTCCATTCGGGTCAACGACGTGCTTGGCGTTGCCGGCTTCGTCTTCCCGGGCGACCGTGTCGACATACTTCTGACGCGCTCTGCGCGCGGCGACGACGGTGCGGACAGGAGTTTTGTCGATGTACTGCTGCAGAGCATGAAGGTGCTCGCCATCGACCAGGTTGCCGATGTGAGCAAGGACAATCCGACGGTGGTGAAGTCCGTGACGCTGGAGGCCAGCACCAAGGATGCGCAGAAGCTGACCCTTGCAGCGGGCGCGGGTCAGTTGTCGCTGGCGCTTCGCCAGGCGGCGGCCAGCAAGGGCGAAATGACCGAACGGGTGACACTTTCCGACCTGACCGGCGATACGCCGGAAGACGTCGCCAAGCGGCAGGCTGAGCTCGACAAGAAGGCAGCAGCGGAAGCCGCGGCCGCGGAGGAACGCAAACGCGCCGAAGACAGGATCGCCGGGTTGACGCAGGCTGTGGAAAAAGTGGGAAGCCGCCTCGATGAACTGGGCAAGGTAAAGCCCGCCCCGGTCGTGGTGACGGCACCCGCACCGCAGCCTGTCGTCAAGGAAGTGGTCAAATATGTGACCCCCGCGCCGCCGGTACAAGTGACGGTGGGCGTCTTTCGAGGCGTTAAACTCGAGACATATGACGTGCCGCGACAACCATGATACAGTGCGGCAAATAAGACGGAGCTGCCACCGGCAGCGATTGGGGAGACGGGGATGCAGGGGTCTAAGTTGAGGGTGGCGGCGGCCGCGTTATCTTGTCTGGCAGCGCTGTTGCTTTCGGGCTTTGCTGCCTATGCAGCCGACCGCTTCATCGATGTATCGACCCCAAGCGTCCATCGGATTTTCCTGCCGATGTCGCAATCGGTGACGGTCCAGGTGAGTGCCAATCTGGGCGACATCGTCGTTGGCGACGAGAAGATCGCCGATGCCCAGCCGATGACCGACCGCACGCTCTATGTCATCGGCAAGGGCACCGGCACAACCACGGTCAATCTTTTCTCCACGGACAAGCGCTCGCTCGGCGCCCTCCAGATCGAGGTCGGCGTCGATGTCAGCGACATGGCGCAGGCGATCCGCCAGGTGGCACCGAGGTCGCGCATTGAAATCGGCTCGATCAACGGCAAAGTCAGGCTCGGCGGCCATGTCAAGGACGGCGCGACGCTGGAGGCCATCATGCAAGTTGCGCAGCAGTATGGTCCCGACGCCATCATCAACTCCGTTACTGTCGATGACAGCCAGCAGGTCAATCTGGAAGTGCGCGTGCTGGAAGCCAAGCGCAATGCCGGCCGCGATCTCGGCGTTTCGATCCGAACCAAGAACAACAGCGGCACAACTCGTAGCGGAACGGGCATTGCCGCCGTCGACGAAGACAATGTGGTGGCCGGAACGGGCAATATTATCAGCGGCCTCCTTTCGAACAGCAATCCCTTCGCGGCACTGATCACCCGAGTCATCGACAGCAACATCAAGGTGGATCTGATCATCGAAGCGCTCGAAGCCAAGGGTGTCGTGCGAACGCTGGCCGAGCCCAATCTGACCACGCTTTCCGGAGAAACGGCCAGTTTCAACGCCGGCGGCCAGGTCCCGATCCGCAGTGTCACCGCCGATGGCCAGATCCAGATCGAGTACAAGCAGTTCGGCGTCAATCTTCTGTTCACGCCGGTCGTGCTCGCCGACGACAAGATCCATATGAAGCTTGCGCCGGAGGTGAGCGACCTGACCGGCTTCACCACCGCCGGCGACCCGATCTTCACCAACCGCAAATTGGATACCGTCGTCGAACTGCGCGACGGCCAGAGCTTCGCGGTCGGCGGCCTACTGTCCAGCAAGACCACCAAGCAGCAGGACCAGGTGCCGTGGCTCGGCCAGGTGCCGGTCATCGGGACGCTGTTTCGCAATTCGAGCAACCAGAAGGAAGAGACCGAACTGGTGGTCATCGTCACGCCGCATATCGTGCGGCCGGTGAAGCCCGGCGAGCAGCTGGCGACGCCGTTCGACAAGACGCGGCCCGCCAACGATCCGGAATTCTTCGTGCTCGGCCAGCTTGAAGTGACCAAGGACATGGTCCGCAAATATGAACTGGGCGAAGGCGTCACCGGCCCCTATGGCCACATGCTCGACTTCAAATCGAAGGACAAGATGCTCTATGTCAAGAAATAGCGCCTTGATCCTCATCCTGTGCGCCGGTGCGCTGTCGGGCTGCGCCGCGGACTATCTGAACCATTACGATTCGGTGACCCTGGCCGCCGGCGACACGCAGAAGTTCAATTCGCTCCTGCAGACGGTCGACCCGCTCAATCCGGCGTCCAACAATACGAAGATCGAAGGCGACGGCACGCGCGCCGCACTTGTTGCGCACAACTACAAATTTCCACCGCCGCCACCACCGCCGCCGGCGATTACGGTCAATGTCGGCGGATCGGGCGTGACACAGTGAACTGAACGGAAGGATGCGGAGGGCGCCGGGCATGCGAGGGGCCCTGGTGCAAGAAAGCAGAGAGTAAGGTCATGTTGGGGACCATTCGTGCCTTCTGGAACGATCAACGCGGTATAGCGATGATCCTGGTGGCGATCATGCTGCCGGTGCTTATCGGCTTCGCCCTGCTTGCCATCGACATGAGCCGGGCCAACGGACTCCATAACGATTTGCAGAAGGGTGTTGATGCCTACGCGCTCGCGGCAGCCGCCGAGTTGGATGGCAACGCCGATGCGATCACCCGGGCCAACCGGGCAATTGACAATCTCCTTACCAACAGCACCAAGTTTTCAACTTCGAATGATCACACGCTGGCGCGCGCCGACCTGACCATCACATTCCTGACGGGTATACCTGCCAGTGACAGCACTCTTTTGAGTGCCGTCGGAGTCGACGGCAATGGCGTGAACTGGGCAAGCACCGATCCCAAAGCCGTTAAATTCGCGGAGGTGACGGTGAACCCCTCCGGGGTGGCGGATGGCGCGGGTGCCTTCACGACGATCTTCCCTGCGAGCTTCATCGGCAGCAACGACACGATGGACATACAGCCACAGGCTGTTGCGGGCTTCACCAATGCATTGTGCCAGTTCACACCGATGTTCATCTGCAACCCATACACCTCGGTGAGCGCACTCCAGACGGCCCTTTCGGGAACCAAGAAACCGATGATCTGGCTGAAGGAGCAGGGTGGCAACGACGCCCAATATCTTCCCGGCAACTACGGTTTCCTTTCATCGCCGGAAGGGGACAAAGATACTGGCTCAATTACGGAAATGTTCGCGGTGACCAACCCGCCCGCTTGCTATGACCAAAGTGGGGTAACGACTCGCCCCGGTGACATCCCCCCGGTTAATAACGGCATCAATACGCGCTTCGACATCTACGACAACAGCGGCCCTTACAAAACCGATCCAGCCATCAATCCGCCGGCCCCCAATGTCCGCAAGGGCATGGTTGTGAAGAATGCAGGCAAGTCAAACTGCACCTACGATGCGCCCAACAGCGGGCAGGCGAATAACTACAAGGCATTGCCTAGGGACAATTGCTTTACATCGGGCAGTTGTTCGCAAGCTGGAGTGCTGGGCGATGGCACCTGGGACTTCGCGGGCTACTGGTCCGTCAACCATGGCAATGCAAGCACTGCTGAGGTGACAACCTCCTGTGGCGCAAGCCCCAGCCGGTACTGTGTTTACAAATACGAAATCGACAATCCGACCTTGAAGAGCGGGCAGGAAAAGACGGACCCCCAATGCAATACGACGACGCAGGGCGCTGACCGGCGACTTCTTTATGTCGCGATCATTGATTGCGTTAGCAACTTGGTCAAAAACAAGGGGGTCAAAGGGGGCCATCAGACCCTGCCGGTACAAGCGTTTGGCAGTGTGTTCGTGACTGAAACGGCCGGAGGGCCGCCTAACGCGGACATCTATGGCGAGATGCAGGATATCAGCACGGTCGTCGGCCAGGGCACGCTGAAGAAGCTTCAGCGCAACGAAGCTCAATTGTACCGGTAGCGCCATGCTGACCGAGCTCATAAACATAATACGGAAGTTTAATCGTGACGACTGCGGCACCGCCCTGGTCGAGGTTGCCATCACCGTCCCCTTGGTGCTGCTGCTGTCGGCGGGTGTCTTTGAATTCTCAAACATTCTTAACACGCGCCTGCTGCTCGCAGCTGGCGTGGAGGACGCGGCCCGCTATATGGCGCGCTGCAGCGACAGCAACTGGAACAATTGCGTTACGTTGGGGACAAATCTCGCAGTGAACGGCGCCGCCATCGGTGGCAGCGCCAGGGTCACGGGATGGACCACGGCAGAAGTCCACGTCACTACGACCCATACGGACGCGGTCGACGGTAGTGGAACCCAGCTCTACCTGAGCAACACGGGCAAAGTGGACGTCGTCAAGGTCAGCACCACGCTGCCCTACAGCGGCGTCGTGTTTTGGGATTTTCTGGGTTTTGGAACGATCGACATCACCGTATCGCATCAGGAGCGCGTCTTCGGATGGTGATGGAAAAAAGAAGATTCAGCGCGGAGCAGTCGGGTACCACGATGGTTGAAATGGCCATCGCCATGCCGTTGCTGCTTACACTTGTGCTCGGGTTCGTCGACTTCGGCTACGCCTACTACCAGTGGAACGCAGGCAACAAGGCCGTGCAGGCGGGCGCAAGGCTGGCGCGGATTTCCACGCCAGTCGCCATCGGACTGCCTCTCGAAGCAAAAACCCCCAGCGTTGCCACGGATGTTGGAAACGCGGTGCCAGCCGGCACGTATGATTATGCCTGCACTGCGAACGTAGCAGGTGTCGCTTGCTGCAGCATCGGGCCTGGCACGTGCGACGCCTCGAACGCGAGCCAAGCCTCGTTCGATGCGATCTATGACGGCACCGCCAACCGTGCCGGAATGCACGACTTCCTGCCGATGCTGGAGAAATCGCAGGTGCGGATCGAATATGCCGCCTCTGGCCTCGGCTACTGGACGCGGCCCAACGGGCCGGTGCCGACGATCACCGTCAGCATCACCAACCATCCCTTCCAGTTCTTCTTCCTGGGCGGACTTCTCGGATTCGGAAACATCACCATGCCCTCCATGCTGAGCACGGTCACGGGCGAAGACCTAAAGAGTACCTGGCCATGAATGCCATCAACACCAAGGTTACGCCGACCAAGCGCAAGCAGGTTGCGCTGTTCTCTTCGGATGCGGATTTCAAGCGGGATGTGGCGACGCGGCTCGATGCGCTGGCGATCTATGATGTCAAGGTTTCCGAGACGGGCGATTTTCTCAAGGGTCCGCCGGCCGATACGCGCCCGGGCATTGTCATCCTCGATCTCGGCAATGGCGAGCTGCTCGGCAGGCCCGGCATTGTCGAGGCGCGCGCGCTGTGGGCTACCGTGCCGCTGATTGCGGTTTCCGACGAGTTGACCTCGGAGCAGACGCGCGTGCTGGTGCGCATGAACGCCTCGGACTGGCTGCACAAGCCGCTCGACGGCAAGGAGCTGCTCAACGCGGTGACCTTCCACGATACCGGCAACCAGGGAACCAAAAGCCGGATCATCACCTTCATCGGCGCCAGCGGCGGCGCGGGCGCCACGACGCTGGCACTGTCGGCGGCCGAATTCCTGGCCTCGAAATCCGCCGAACGCGCGGCTTCGACCTGCCTGGTCGATCTTGATTTCCAGGCCGCCAATTGCGGCGCCTATCTCAATTTGTTCAACCAGTTCGATCTTGCCGGCATCATCGGCCAGCCGGAACGGCTCGATGTCGAGCTGATGGATGTGATCAAGCTTTCGCGCCCGTCCGGCCTCACCCTCTATGCGTTCGAGCGGCCGCAACTGCCGTTCGAGCCGCATGGCAGCGATTTCGTCTTCCGGCTTCTGGACCTCGTCGCCTACCGCTTCGACGACATCGTTATCGACCTGCCCAATCTCGAAACGCCCTGGCACAATTCCGTGCTGTCGACGAGCGACGAGATCTTCATCGTCTTCGAACTCAATGTCGCTTCGCTGCGGCAAGGCAAGCGGCTCTACAAGAAGATCCGCGAGCTGCGCGGCAATGCCGTCAGCATCACGCTGGTCGCCAACAAGCACAAGCGCAAGTGGTTCGGGAACCACTTTTCGCGCAGCGAGCTCGAAAAGATATTCAAGGCGCCGCACATCAAGTCGGTGGCGCTGGACAACGCGCTTCTGACCGATGCACTGAACAGGGCCATCCCGCCATCGGAAGTGGATGGGAGGGCGCGCTTCAACAAGGATCTGAAGCGGATGTTCAAAGAGCGGCTCGATGACGCTGCCCGATAGATATCGGATCGCGAGATATCGGATCGCTGGGCGGCTCGCCGGCGCCTGCGTGCTCGGCGTGGCGCTGGCGCTGTCCGTCCACGATTTCGCCGACGCGCGATCGGGACTTGCCGAGCGGCCGCCGCTGCCGGCGATGGGCCCCAGCCTGCGCAAGGCCGTTGCCTTTCCAACCACCGAGCAGCCGGGAACGATCATCATCCGCAAGGATGAGAAGGCGCTTTACCTGGTGACCCGCCAGGGCCAGGCGCTGCGCTACCAGATCAGCGTCGGGCGCGACGGGTTCGGCTGGACCGGCGTCGTCAAGGTGGGGGCGAAGACCGAATGGCCGGAGTGGCGCCCGCCACAGGAAATGCGGGCCCGCCAGCCGGAGCTGCCGAAAATGGTGCCCGCCGGTCCCTACAATCCACTCGGCGCAAGGGCGCTCTATTTGTCTCGGGACGGGCGCGACACGCTCTACCGCATTCACGGCACCAACGATCCGTCAGGGGTCGGCTTCGACGGGACATCGGGCTGTTTTCGGCTCACCAACACGGATGTGATCGATCTTTTCAAGCGCGTCGCGGTCGGCGCAAAGGTGGTGGTCCAATGACGACGATCAGCGAACCGGACATGCCGGCGATCGACATCGGAAACCATGAGCAGCGCGAACAGGGCGCCATCGAGAAACCCAGCAAGACAAAGACGGTTGGCATTCTCATCGCCAGCGGTGCCTTGCTGATCACCGCCGTCAACATGGCGGCCGCGATCTATCTCTATCGCGGCATGAGCGACCTGCGTTTCGTCGAAGCGCGGCTGGAGCAGCTCGGCGCGTTCGAGCAGCGGATCGCGGCACGGCTCGACACGGTCAATAACGGCTTCCAGAGCAGGTTCGAGAAACTGGACAGCCAACTGCAAGGCAGCTTCAACGAGATCGATGGCAGCATTGCCCGGCTGGGACAGAATGTGCCGGTCGCCGGCGGCGAGGCCATGCCGAGTGCGGCGGAACCGTCCGAGATCACCACCAGTACGCTGGCGGAAGCGCCCGAAGCTCTCGAAGGCGAGAGCGAACCGAGCGTCATCGAAGCGCCGCGTGCGCCGAGGAAGAGGATCGCGCCGGCCTCGCCCCCTGCCCCAAGCTCCAACTACCAACGCATGGAGCAACCTGACGGCAAGGTCTATTACCGCAGGATCAACTAGACCGCCTGGAACAGTTTAGAGATCGCGCTGCAGGGCCAGGCTGCGGATGATCCGGGCTTCGGTCCGCGCCCGCGCTTCGCCGAGGAAGGCGATGTGGCAGTATGCACAGGCCGTGACGCCCAGAAGCAGCACCAGGCTGTTCTTCAAGGTGAAATCGACCGTCAGCGAGAATGGAAGACCGCTCGGCGACGTGAACGCGGCAATCGTGCTCGCCGTTTCCGGATGACTGCCGACCGCGATCATCAGCCCGGCGAAAATCAGGGCGACGTGGTTGGCGAGGAAGAAGAAAGCCGACCTTCTGGTGTTGCACGCCATCCAGCAGACGATCGATGCCGCGGCAAGGATGGCGGCGTCGAGAGCCATCGAGCCCCCCAGATTGACATCGACCTGCTGCCAAAGCATCGTCGCCAACGGACGCAGTTCAAGCCATATCCACCATGCGGTGGGGCTGGCTGGATAGGCTCCCAGCAAGAACGTCGCCATGCGCTCCCCTGCCAGGATCGCAAGAATGAGAAACGGGAAGGCAAAAAGCAGAAGCGGCTTGCGTTTCATGTTCCCTCGACAATCTGCCAGCCAAGATAGACTGCATAGATTGCGCAAGGCTTAACGGCCGACGGTCGAGATAGGCCCAAATCGGCTTATGACGAAAGCCGTTCCGCATGCCATTTCAGATGGTCGTCCATGAAACTGGAAATGAAGAAATACGAGTGGTCGTAGCCGTCCTGCATGCGTAGCGTCAGCGGGATGCCAGCCTTGGCGCAGGCCGCTTCCAGAAGCCAGGGCCTCAGCCCGTCATTCAGAAATCCGTCCGACGTTCCCTGATCGATGAGAAACCCCGGAAAACGGTGTCCATCCTCGATGAGCGAGGTGGCGTCGTAGCCGCGCCACGAGGCCTCGTCGTTGCCGAGATACTTTTCGAAGGCCGGTCTCGACCAGCCGGCGGTGGCCGGCTGCACGATCGGCGCAAACGCCGAGCAGCTTTTGAAGCGCTCTGGATTTTTCAGCCCAATCGTCAGCGCGCCGTGGCCGCCCATCGAGTGGCCAAAGATCGCCTGGCGCCTCAGGTCGGCCGGAAATTCCTGCGCGATCAGAGCCGGCAGTTCCTCAGTGACATAGGAATACATGCGATAGTTCTTCGCGTAAGGCTGCTGCGTCGCATCGACATAGAAGCCCGCGCCACTGCCGAACTGCCAATTGCCCTTCTCGTCGGGAATGTCGGCACCACGCGGACTGGTGTCGGGACAAACGACGATCAGGCCAAGCTCCGCGGCCATCCGCCTGTATTCGCCCTTGTCCATCACATTGGCATGGGTGCAGGTGAGGCCGGAGAGGTACCACACTACGGGGCAAGGCGCTTCACGGGCCTGCGGTGGTACAAAAACGGCAAAAGTCATGTCGCAGGCGCAGGCATCCGAAGCGTGGGAATAGACGCCCTGCACGCCGCCATGCGACCTGGCGGCGGAGATGATCTTCATCTGTTCTGACATGTGCTTTTTCTCCGCCAATTTCAAAACGCCAACCATGGTCGCCGTCAATACGGCATCGGTCGGGATCGCGGCAACCCTGGAGGATGGACCATGATCCGGATTCCGTGGGGTGACGCATGTCTGGTCGACCGGGGGGGGGGGGGGGAAGGGGAGTACCAAAATCCCCCCCGCGGTCTGGCCGTGTGGGGGGGGGCGGGGTTTTGGGTAACAAGCATGTACCGGGGGGGGGTTGGGAGGCACAGAAGGGAGACACCAACCCG